>DASXKM010000388.1:0-4153 GCA_036496825.1 Puia sp.
TTTCTTCCAGATCCTGTCTGTCGAATGCTTTAACGGCGCGTACTGATTCAAGTCCCTGTTGAAGGACAGAAACCATGGTACTTTGCTGAGCCCTTACTTCATGTGTCGCTTTTTTTACGGCAGTTTTAAAACGGGCCACAAATAAAAGAAGCAATGGTGTAACAGCTACCGCTACAAGCGCGAAATCCCAGTTCATATAGAACATCAGGCCCAGCATACCTATGATCGTCAGTCCATCGATCAGAATACTCAACAGTGCTGAAGATGCAAAACCCTGGATCGTGGCAACGTCGGAAGTAATCGTACTCAGGATATTCCCAATCTGGTGAGAATCGTAATAAGAAAGAGAGAGCCGTTGCAGGTGATGATAAACTTTTTGCCGCAGGTCGTTGGCTACGTACTGGGCGACACTTTCTGTATAATAATTGTCAATGTAACCTGCAATACCGCCGATCAGCGCGATTAATATAAGTCCGATTGCAGCTGCTCCCGCAATCGCCATTTTATCTGTTTCAAATGGCAAATCCTTTATCCATTCAAGCCAACCCGGCAAAGGATGATGGCCTACAACGTTGTCAATTATTATTTTTAACGGCCACGGTCCTAAAAGACTCATCGCTGTTTCCAGCAACATCGCCAGAAAAATAACAAGCAGCCATTTATTATAAGGCCTGATCAGTTCAAAAACCAAAGATGTCAGGCTTTTAGATGGTTTTTTTAAAAGAACCCGGCGGTCCTTCTTTTTTAATTCATCAGGATGGTTGTTGGGCATGTCATATCAGTTTTGGAAGAAAATTTTCCTCACAATATAACGACCTTACATTATATAAAGGCCGTTTAACAGTATAACCGCCGTGAACGGTGTTACGAACGAATTGCCTGACCTGACGGTCGGTGTTTGATGTAGTTGAGTAAATCGTTTGGTTTACTTCAGTATAACTGCTGCCAGGGGAGGCAGATGGACATTAATTTCGTAACGGTTTTCGTTTTTATCCACCAGCGTGACAATAGGTTCCGGATTGAATATATTTCCCGAGCCACCGTATTTTCTTTCATCGCTGTTAAAAATTTCTTTCCATTCCGATTTGCCATTCGCATAAACTTTCCAGTTATTTCGCACGACCGGTGTCATGTTCAAAAGGACGAGTACATCATTTTCAGGCAGTTTACCTTTTCTTCTGAAAACGATGACCGATTCTTCACGGTGATTTAAATCGATCCATTCAAATCCATACTGATTAAACTGATTTTCATAAAGGGCGGGCTCACTTCTCAAAAGCAGATTCAGATCACTTACGCAATCCTTCATTTTCCAGTGCAATTCGTATTTGAGCAAATACCACTGCAATTCACTTTTATGATTCCACTCATTGGTTGCACCGAATTCATTGCCCATAAAAAGCAGTTTACCTCCGGGATGCATAAACATATAAGAATACATCAGACGGAGATTGGCAAATTTCTGCCATTCGTCACCAGGCATTTTATATAACATAGGCGATTTGCCATGGACCACTTCGTCATGACTCAGCGGCAGCATAAAGTTTTCATCATAATAATACATCATGCTGAAGGTGAACTTATCCTGAAGTCCCTTGCGCATTAATGGGTCAGCCTTAAAATAATCCAGCGTATCATGCATCCAGCCCATCATCCATTTCATGCCAAATCCAAGCCCGTCTGCAAAGGTCGGCTTGCTGATTCCAGGCCAGTCGGTTGCTTCCTCTGCGATGGTTTGTGTGTCCGGAAAATCCCGGTAAAGCGTTTCGTTCAGATCTTTGATAAATGCAATGGCTTCGAGGTTTCCATCACCTCCAAACTCATTGGGTTCCCATTGCCCGGTAGTTCTTGAATAATTCAATTTCAGCATGGAACTGACAGCATCTACCCGAATTCCGTCCGCATGGAATTTGTCACACCAAAAACGGCCACTGCTGATCAGAAATGATTTGACTTCTCCTCTTTTATAGTTAAAAATATAACTGTTCCAGTCCGGATGATATCCTTTTCGCATATCTGCATACTCATAAGTATTTGCACCGTCAAACATATAGAGACCATGTGCATCATATGGAAAATGAGATGGTACCCAATCCAGCAGTACACCGATGCCGGCTTCATGAAAAGCGTTTACCAGCTCCATAAAGGATTGCGGATCGCCGAATCGTGAGGTGGGTGCAAAATATCCGACGCCCTGATAACCCCAGCTTCCATCAAAAGGATATTCCATGACAGGCATCAGTTCGACATGTGTAAACCCCAATTCTTTTACGTAGGGAACCAAACGTTCGCGGATTTGATCATATGTATT
Source organism: Puia sp. (assembly GCA_036496825.1). Taxonomy (GTDB): domain Bacteria; phylum Bacteroidota; class Bacteroidia; order Chitinophagales; family Chitinophagaceae; genus Puia. The sequence continues at coordinate 2,312 of DASXKM010000388.1, forward strand.
ATACGTCTCTTCATCATCCGGCGACGGGCGCATCCAGCTGGCCAGATGAACTTCATATACGCTCCAGGGCTGATCGAGCGCATTGTTTTTTTTACGCGTCTTCATCCAGGCCTCGTCTTTCCATTTATAATCAAGGTCCCAGGTGATGGTCGCCGTTTTGGGTCTTTGTTCCCAAAAATGTCCAAAAGGATCTCCTTTTACGGTTTCCGAATTATTAAATCCGCGTATATGATATTTATATATTTCACCTCTTTTTATATGGGGGATAAAACCTTCCCATATGCCGGATTTTTCGAGCCTTACGAATAGTGGGTGCTCATCAGGTTTCCAGTGATTAAAATTCCCGATAACTGATACCGCCGTGGCATTGGGAGCCCAAACCGCAAAATAATATCCTTTGGTACCAAGCACCTCACGTGCATGGGAACCGAAGATATCATATAAACGATAGTGTGTCCCGTTTTGAAAATTACTGATGTCTTCATCAGAAAAAAGGGAGTAATTCCATACGGGTTTCGTGGAATCTACAAAATGGGTATGTTCGTAGTCTGTAATCAAATGGTTCACCTTCACTAATGTACAACCTTATTGGCAGTCGGCCTTTTTTTTAGTTCAAGTATCAGGATCGAACGGGCTGGTAAATTCATTTTTTCTGAAAGCATATAACTGTTTCCGGTCATTACATCCGTTGCCGTTTCAAAAGAAGACGTTCTTTCACCATAATCTTTAAAATGGAGGATGCCGGCAACTGTATCAGTGTTCAGGGCACAAAGAATGGTCTGATTCCGATCATATCGGAAATAAACATATAAACCTTTTGAAGGAATATATTGCATCAGGGCCCCTGTTGAAAGTGCTGAGGACGATTTTCTGAAAGTCGCCAGCTTTGCAACATAATTGAATGCAATATTTTCACTATCTGTTCTTCCTGAAACAAGAAATTTATTTACCGTATCTCCTTCGAAGCCGCCTGGAAAATCCTCCCTCACCATTGCATCAGAAGGATTCATGAAATTTTTCATAAGAATTTCCGTACCATAGTATAAATGCGGAATGCCTCTTTGTGTGAGCAGCAGACCGATCCCCATTTTAAAATTTTCAATGTTTTCATTGACTACAGAATAGAATCTGTCTCTGTCGTGGTTATCCAGAAATATGCAGTTGTTCATTGGATTTTTGTACAACATATCTTCAGCCAGGGTTGTATACAAAGTCATCACGCCATCGGACCACCCATATTTCTTTTTTAATGCTTCCAGCATCGCGTTGCATACGGGAAAATCCAGAATGCCCGTAAGATTACTCTTCCATGACACATTCAGGTTATTGCGACAGAAATACGCACCTGCCGCAACAGAACTGACGGTTGCCTCACCCAAAGAAGTAATGGAAGGAAATTCTTTTTCCAATGCGGCGTTCAAATTATTTAGAAAAATAGGGTCACAATATTTATAAGTGTCCACCCGCCATCCGTCCAGTTGAAAAGTTTGCGTCATCCAGATAGCCTGCTGGATCAGGTAGGTGGCAAGTAAAGGATTTCTCAAATTCAGATCCGGAAGATGCGGAACAAACCATCCAGCCTCCATTACTTCCCTGTCTTTTGCAGAAGCGTGAATATCGAAAAGTGCCTGTTCACGATGGCTTGTATTCTGGTAAGAGGGCCACCAATTGATCCAGTCGCTGTCCGGCATATCCTTCATGATCCAGTGTTCGGCACCGATATGATTATAAACTGCGTCCTGTATAATTTTAAGACCGCGTTTGTGTGCGGCCACCACTAATTTCAAATAGGCTTCTTTACCGCCCATTCTCTTGTCTATTTCATAGTGATCTGTGAACCAG
>DASXKM010000389.1:0-7703 GCA_036496825.1 Puia sp.
CATTCCAGGTCGGTCACAGCCCTTTTATGCTCGTCAGACAATTATTTCAGGAAGCCCCGATATTTCAGCGGGCAGATTATTTGTCTATTCCTCAAATGCAGGATGGCCAAAGTCTCAACGCCCTCCTGCAGAATTACTGGATGGTCATTCATCCGCCGATTCTGTTTCTTGGATTTTCGTCAACGCTCATACCCTTCGCATTTGCCGTTTCCGGACTATGGAAAAAAGAATACGGATCCTGGACAAAAACGGCATTACCGTGGACACTTTTTAGTTGTTGCGTGCTCGGTACCGGCATCATGATGGGCGCAGCATGGGCCTATGAATCGCTCACCTTTGGCGGATACTGGGCCTGGGATCCGGTAGAAAACGCATCACTCGTACCATGGCTCGTATTGCTGGCGGGGCTTCACACACAGGTAGTTTACAATGCAACCGGTCACTCTCTCCGGGCCACTTATCTTTTTCTGATCCTCGGATTCACGCTGATTTTATATTCTACTTTTCTTACGCGCAGTGGAATATTGGGTGATACTTCTGTTCATGCATTTGTTGGATCAGGTCTTGATCTGCAATTGATTTTGTTTATTGCATTATTTCTTGTACCGGCGCTCGCCTTATATTTTTCCCGGTATCGCCGGATTCCGCACGTGGTCAAGGAAGAAAATACCTGGTCAAGAGAATTCTGGATGTTCATCGGTTCACTGGTGATTTTTTTATCTGCCATTTTTATTATGATCGCCACCTCGCTGCCTGTGTTGAACGATATATTTAAAACGAAATGGTCTACCGGTGATGATCCGAAATTTGCATACAACCGGATAGAAATTTTTATCGCTATTATCCTGGGGTTGCTGACAGCAGTTGTGCAATATTTGAAGTATAAAAATAGTTCGCCATTGGTAGTTCTGAAAAAATTATTACCTGTTACTATAGCGGCGGTTATTGTTTCTGTCTGCATGAGTGTATTTGGGAAAATACAATACACCCAGTATGGATCCGGATTCCAGGCAGCCATTCATCTGGCGCTGTTTGGCGGGGTCTATTCGGTCCTGGCGAATGCCGCATATATATTCAATTCCATGAAAGGCAAATTAAAACTGGCCGGCGCCTCAGTTGCCCATACCGGTTTTGGATTGCTGCTTGTAGGCATTCTGATTTCTTCTTCAAAAAAAGAAGTACTCTCACATAATACAACCGGCATTAACATCCCTTTTGATCCGAAAACTAAAGAAGATCCGCTTGAAAATCTGACGCTGGTTAAAAATGTGAAAACGGATATGGGGAAGTATTATGCGACCTACCTCAGTAACGATTCCATGAATACGGCCGGAAATATTATCTACTTTAAAGTAAAATTCGAGGATAAAAAAACGGGAGAATCTTTTAATCTCTGGCCAAACCTGATCAGAAACACAAAAGGAGCTGAAAACTTTTCAAATAACCCGGATAAGCAGCATTATTTCGACCGGGATATTTTTACGTATATCAGTTTTGCCAATATACTGGATAAGCAAAGAGATACGACAGGATTCAGGACTTTTCCTGTGGGCTTGCACGATACTGTTTTTTATTCCAAGGGGATGATGATACTTGATACGGTTTTGATAAATCCGTCAAATGATAAATATCATTTCAGCCCGACTGATACTGCCTTACTGGCACAAATCCGTGTGATCACACGGGATAGTCAGCAATACAGCATGGCTCCTTTACTTTATGTGAAAAACAACATGATTTTCAGGGTTGCCGATACCTTGTTTGCCCAAAATCTTGCGGTAAAGCTGGGATCAGTCATGAACAACAAAAAAATTGAATTGCTCACCAAGGAATCAACAGATATGGTTCCCTTTGTTTCCCTGAAAGTTTATATGTTTCCACAAATCAACCTTGTCTGGATAGGCGTGATTATCATGATGACCGGATTCGTTATGAGTATCATAAACCGTCGTAAAAGCCTGGTTAGAAAGCAACCAGAACCGTTGTCCTGAGGGGTCCGGGAAGCTTTGGCGATGGCGGAATTTGTATTAACTTTAATCTTTACATGCCCCTTTTTCGCGTACGATACATTTATATTTTTATACCGTTTATTCTGTTGATGATGGTGCAGTCTGCATTTGCACAACAGCACCCGGTTTCCAATCTTTCCCAACAGCAACTGGATTCAATAAAAAAGGAATCATCCCTGCGTCAGTTCAATAACCGTTTTGGTAAAAGCGATACCATTTGGAGCCGGATAATTGTTTATAACGGGGATACGATTCCCGCAAAAATATTAACGATTGTTTTTGTGGATAAGCCGATGACGCGTGCCATGCGCAAACGTATGGAGGCGCTGACCAGATTACGCAATGCGGTCTACGTCACTTATCCTTACGCACGAAAAGCTGGTATGATTCTGAATGAAATGAATACACAACTGGCAAAAATGAATTCCGAATCGGAGAAGAAGGATTATATAAAGGGTAAGGAAAAAGAATTAAAGAAAGAATTTACAGATCCCATGGAAAAACTTTCTGTTTACCAGGGTCAGATACTGATGAAGCTTATAAATAGGCAAACCGGTAATAATTGCTTTGATATTATTAAGGAATACAGAGGCGGATTCTCAGCCAGGTTATGGCAAACCGTCGCGTTCTTTTTTGGCAGCAGTCTGAAACAGTCCTATGATGCGCAGGGAAATGATCATAATATCGAAGTAATCGTGCAGGAGGTGGAAAGAATGTATAGAGGTTAGGAGATAGGGGATAGTAGTGTGGTGAATGTGGAAGGGTAGAAAATGTAGGAATTCAAAATTGAATTTACAAATGACAATTTGCAAATGTGCGCTGCGATCCTGAATCGTACAATTTAAAACTCCCGGCGACAGAAATTATCAGATTCTGTTTTCTCTATAATAAAAGATAGTGTTGCCGACAGGATAAGACCATTCAAAGTCGATCTAAAACTGCAAGAGGGAAACGAAAATACCAACTGAAATTTGTAACGTCAGTGCAAAAGAGGAGACAAGATGTTTTATAAACCTGGACAGCTTAGATAAAAAAGCTTTGATACATGTTAACTATGTCGAAAGAATATTCAAAAAAGGTACTCTATTTGATAATATTATTTTTAATGAAAGACACTATTTTTATTAAGGAATTCGGTTGTGAAATTCTACAACGCCGGCATTAGCGCAGTCCGGCAAAAGATCCCATCTCCCACATTTTCAAATTGTCATTTGCAAATTCAATTTTGAATTCATAGATTTTCTACCCTTCCACATTCACCACACTATAAAGATTGGATCTTCCCAATCATCCCGGTAGTGGAAAATCCAGGAACAATCGGATTGATAATAACCCGTCCGCCAGCGGCCATCACCTCTTTGGCACCAACAATTTCCTCCATCGTATAGTCACCACCTTTTACCAGTACATCCGGTTGCACCAGTTCAATCAGATCGAGTGGGGTATCTTCTTCAAAAATCACAACAGCGTCGACCATGACCAGAGAAGCCAGCATGAGCGCACGCGACTGTTCGTCCATGACCGGACGACCGGGTCCCTTTAAACGTTTTGCCGATTCGTCGGAATTTAAACCGACGATCAGGAAATCTGCTTCCCGGGCGGCGTCTGACAAAGAAGAAATATGACCCGGATGCAGGATATCAAAGCACCCGTTTGTAAATGAAACTGTTTTGCTGATCATTTTCCACCGGTTTACCTGGAAAACAATTTCCTTCGATGTAAAAATTTTATGATGGATATATTGGGGATGGTTCATCCTTGATATTTTTTTTGCGATTTACACGTGGTAACAGAATAAAACTGAACACGCCAAAAGTAATAAAACTTAAAAATTGTCCGAACCAGAGCAACCAGCCGAGCGCCTGTCCATAGGGTTCTTTCGGTACATGATATAAAGCAACTGTTTCCATGACAAGAAACGCGTAGGCTCCGATTCCACCGGGAGAAACGATCATACCCACGCTGCCCATCACCAGAACAGTTAAAGCATCTGCCAGACCAAGATGACTGGTTTCGTCGATGGCAAAAAAGCCACACCAGGTACTGAGCAGATACATGATCCAGATACCGATTGTATAAAAGAAAAAAAGTGGCTTGTTTTTCAGGGCACGGACACTGATCAGACCATGCCACACACCCAACAGAATCTCTTTTAATTTCTGCACAATATTGATATGACCGAAACGGCTGAAAACGAGTTTCAGTAAAAAAAGAAATAAGACAAAGCCTGCAATCAGAAAAGCAATTTTTCGATAAGCCGTTTGTCCGTTTTTGTTTTGAAAAGCAGGGTAAACATAATCATGCAAAAGAGCAGAGATGATATCGAACTGAAAAACAAAAGTGAGTCCGAATGCCAGTAAAAGACAAATGACATCAAAGGCTCGTTCAGCAACGATGGTACCGACCAGTTTCTGGGCAGGTATTTTTTCGTAACGGGCCAGGATGGTGCATTTTACAACTTCTCCCAACCGCGGTGCGCCGAGATTTACAAAATAGCCGATCATAACGGCGAAAAATGCATTGAGTCGGGAAGGATGATATCCCATGGGTTCCATCAGTTGTCTCCACCGAAGAGCGCGAAGCCAGTGAGATATGAGTAACAGACTGAACACGGGAAACAGCAACCAGTAATGGGCGCGGTCCATTGCTCTTTTTAGTTGTTCCCATTTTTCATGATCCAAACCGCGTACACTTAACCAAACAAAAAATACCGCCAGTGCCGCGAATAAAGCGTATTGAAGAGTGGCCAAAAAAGTCTTCTTCATATAAGCTGGTAAGGTACAATTTTAAAGGGATGATCCCGTAAGGCCCGCAAAGACCTGCAGCATAGGTGCAGAACTATAATTTATTTCCTTCTTTCGGAAACACAACCCACGGTTTGAATTTTTTTGCTTCTTCAAAATCAAGATGAGCATATGATATAACAATTACAATATCACCTACAGCACCACTGCGTGCGGCAGGTCCGTTCAGACAGCAAATACCGGAACCTCTTTTTCCGGCAATCATGTATGTTTCGATCCGCGCTCCGTTGTTCACATTTACAACCTGAACTTTTTCATTGGAAATTATATTTGCTGCATCCATCAGATCTTCGTCAAGGGTCAGGCTGCCAATATAATTCAGATTAGCTTCCGTAATGATAACCCTGTGCACCTTTGACTTTAGTACTTCGATTTCCATCGGCTTTTTTCAATTGAGCCGCAAATTTAGACTAATTGAGCAGTATATTATCGATGAGTCTCACGTCTCCCTGAAAGGCAGCGATCAGCGCCACTGCTTTTTCTTTTCCATTCCAGTTGACGATCGGCTGAAGGTCGATGGCACGCGCGATAGAGATATAATCGGTTTTGAAATGGGCAGCATCCAGTTTTTCCTGTGCCTGTCTGAGAAGCCCGGTGGCATCACCGGATGCAAGTTTTCCACGGATATCAAAAAGCGCCTGGGATATGGCAACCGCATTTTCCCGCTGTTCCGCTGTCAGCCGCCGGTTACGACTGCTTTGAGCCAGACCGTCTGCTTCTCGAACCGTCGGAACCGTATGAAACTGTACCGGTAAGTGTAGAATTTCTATCAGCCTCTGCACAACGAGGCATTGTTGGAAATCCTTCTGCCCCATGAAGAGGTGATCCGGATTCACCAGTTTTAATAACCTGCTCATCACCTGGGAGACGCCCTGGAAATGACCCGGTCTGTACCGACCTTCCAGCAAGGATTCTAATGGCCCCAGATCGTAGGTCTCCAATCCTGCCTGTCCCTGGGGATAGATCTCGTCGACGGAGGGCAGAAAAAGCAGATCCGTACCGGTATGATACAGCATTTGAATATCTTTTTCAGTGCTGACCGGATATTTTTCAAAATCTTTTGGATCATTAAACTGGGCCGGATTTACAAAAATGCTGCATACGGTCAGATCCACCACTGACTTGCAGGCCTTTATCAGTTGTACATGACCTTCATGCAGGGCACCCATCGTAGGAACACAACCGGTTATTTTGCCCATATTTTTTTGTTCCGATACCCAACGTTGAAGATCAACGGATCGTCTAAATAGAATCATTATCAGCATTTTAGCATTTCAGAAGCTTTCAAAGGAAGCCATTTAGGGAATTAACCTTACCTTTGCAAACTGAATTTCGGGTATTCTCCCGATCACCAATTCTCCTTCCTAATGGTAGCAAAGAAAAGAATTTTATTTATTGCCAATGAAATGTCTCCCTATCTGGAACTTACAGAATTTGCAGAAACGGTCAATAAGTTAGCAATAAAATCCAACGACAATGGATTTGAAGTTCGGTGCATCATGCCCAGATTTGGGGTGATTAATGAAAGAAGGCACCGTCTGCATGAAGTCGTCCGTCTTTCCGGAATAAACGTTTCAGTAGACAATGACGATTATCCTTTACAGATTAAAGTGGCTTCACTTCCCAATGCCCGTTTACAGGTTTACTTCCTTGAAAACGAAGACCTGTTTAAACGGAAATATATTTTTCATGATGAAAAGGAAAAGTGGTTCGATGACAATGGCCTGCGCACTGTATTCTTTTGCAAAGGTGCCCTGGAAACGGTCAAAAAATTCGGCTGGCCGCCCGACATTATTCACTGTAGTGGCTGGATGACCGGACTGATTCCGTTCTACCTGAAGACGGTTTATAAAAAAGAGCCCGTATTTGCTCATAGTAAAGTGGTATATACCATTGGTCAGAACACGTTTAAGGAAAAGCTCGGTGCGAATTTCACAAAAACCGCCAATATACACGCTACGATCAAAGAAAAGGATCTGGAACCCTTTAGTGATGCGACCAATACCGCGCTGTTTCGTGCAGGCGCGACATATGCAGATGCCATCACTTTTGGTGCTGAAAAAACAGATAAAAAACTCATTGAGGAGTTCAGTAAGGTAAGAGGTAAAAAAGTACTTCCATACAATACGGAATCGGATCTGAGCGACTATCTTCAATTGTATACAGATCTGACACAATAATTAATTCCTGCGATTTATAAGTAATAATGCATCATCTATTATCTTTGCGTCGCCATCCATTAATTACTTCATGTAGTTAGTGGTTTTTTATTTTCAAGATCCAAATCAAACAGAAAATATGCCTTATTTATTCACTTCTGAAAGTGTTTCCGAAGGTCACCCGGATAAAGTTGCCGACCAGATTTCCGACGCATTGATTGATCACTTCCTTGCTTTTGACCCCCAATCCAAAGTTGCTTGCGAAACCCTGGTGACTACCGGGCAGGTAGTGCTTGCCGGAGAAGTTAAATCCAATGCTTATCTGGATGTTCAGGAAATTGCCCGTTCGGTGATCCGCAAAATCGGATACACAAAAAGTGAATATATGTTTGAGGCTAATTCCTGTGGAATATTTTCAGCCATACATGAACAGTCTTCAGATATCAATCAGGGTGTCGACCGGAGTAAAAAAGAAGAACAGGGTGCGGGCGACCAGGGTATGATGTTCGGATACGCAAGCCATGAAACAGAAGATTATATGCCATTGGCTCTTGACCTGGCACATAAACTCCTGATCGAACTTGCAGCATTAAGAAAAGAATGTAAAGAAATAAAGTACCTGCGTCCGGATGCCAAAAGCCAGGTGACTTTGGAATACGATGACCTGAATAATCCCGTTAGAATAGATGCCATCGTGATTTCAACCCAGCATGATGATTTTGATACGGAAT
>DASXKM010000390.1:0-9281 GCA_036496825.1 Puia sp.
ATGGAACACACCCGGCTACCCCGAAAGTGGGAGAATACATTGATTTTGAGGAAGTAAAGTGATTCTGACCGGAGGCACCCAACCGTCAACGGTCAACGGTCAACGGTCAACGGTCAACGAAAATTCACCATTTAATGTCAGTAATATAAAACCCCGGCGGCAGGTAGAGCCCCTTCAGCCCGGTTTTTAAAGCTCCCTCCACATTTATAAAGGCATCGTCTACGAAAAGTGTTTGTTTTGGATCCAGCCCGTTTTCCCGGATTATTAATTCAAAACCGCCGGTATCCGGTTTCCGGTGACCCAGGGAATGGGAAAAATAGGCTTTTTCAAAAAGATCCTCCAGCTCTCCTGCAAAAGAGTTCCGGTAGATCTCCCTGAACTTATCATAATGGATCGCATTGGTATTACTAAAAAGGAAGAGACGGTATCCGGATCTTATTTCCCTGAGCAGGGTAATTCTTTCGGGAGGAAATTGTAACAATAGTGCGTTCCATGCATCAATCACGTCCTCGTCACTAACCTCGACAGCGTCATCACCTTCTGCCGTGAGTAGTTTTTTTATTTCTTTCAGAAATTCTTCATCAGAAATTCTGCCAGCCTCATGATCGCTAAAAAAAGAAGCAGCGAATCCATGGCCGAAATAATGCTCAATGTTTTTTATTCCCAGCTTCGAAAAAGCTTTCAGGGTATGTTTCACATCGATATCCATGATTACACCGCCAAGATCGAAGATGATATTTTTTATATTTTCCATTTTTATAAGCGTAAAGCCGAAAGCCCAAAGCCTAAAACCAATAGGGTTTTAGAGTTGCTATTTCGCGACATGTTTGAGACATTTTAAAATTCTTAATTAATTTACACTAAATAACTTTTTCATTAGTCTTGGGCTTTAGGCTTTAAGCTTTGGGCTTGACTAATCTTTTGCCTTTTGATTCAAATTCGTTTTAGTCTTTGGGCCTGGGGCTTTAGGCAAAACTCCTGTAAGGTTCGCTTCAACCACATCCCGCGAATTGCCACCGGCAAATATTTTAAATGCGCCCGGATCATACACCCATTTCAAATCGCTGTTTACATATTTGAGATCTTCCGTCGTTAGACCAAAACTGATTTCTTTGCTTTCACCTTTCTTCAGATAAACCTTTTGAAATTTTTTCAACTCTTTTACCGGCTGGGTAACGGTTGCTACCATATCCCGAATGTATAATTGCACGGTTTCCTCGCCGTCATAGTTTCCACTATTGGTGACCGTTAGTTTAACAGTTACGGGTTCAGCAGGAGATATGGCCGGTGTGCTAAGTGAAAGCGGACTATAACTAAATTTTGTATAGCTCAGCCCATAACCAAATGGATACAGAGGATCATTGGGCATATCCAGATAGTCAGATTTAAATTTCGTATTGGCGTCACCGGTCGTATAAGGTCGACCCGTGTTTTTTGCATTATAATAAATCGGGATCTGTCCCTGGCTCAGCGGAAACGTCATAGACAATTTCCCGGATGGATTGTATTCTCCGAATAATACATCAGCGATGGCATTGCCGGCTTCTGTGCCCGGAAACCAGGCGTCGAGTATCGCACCCACATGATCGTTTTCCCATTTCAGAATCAGCGGTCTTCCATTGAATAAAACGACTACCAGGGGCTTGCCGGTTTTTACGAGTGCCTTCAGCAGATTTTCCTGGCTCTCAGGGACCGTGATTTCACCACGGCTGGAAGATTCTCCACTCATATCGGCTGCCTCACCGATCACCGCAACCACAACATCTGATTTGATTGCCGCGGTAACTGCTTCGTCTATCATGGCCTCTGCAGTCCTTGTTTCCGGTTCAATCTCAGTACCCAATTTATTTGTACGGAATACAAGCATCGAATCGTCCGAAATGTTCGCTCCTTTCGCATACATGATCTTTACGTCATGAGCCACATTTTTTATTCCTTCCATAACCGTTACTGATTTTGACGGATCTCCTGACACGGACCAGGTGCCCAGCATATTTCGGTGATTATCTGCGAGCGGACCAACCAGTGCAATGGTTCCGGATTTCTTCAAGGGCAAAAGCTGATCATTGTTTTTCAGAAGTACAAAACTATGCGCCGCCACTTTGCGGGACAGTTTACGGTTATCCGGCGACAGAAGTTCTTTGACCGCTCTGTCTGCATTCATTCTGTTATATGGATCTTTAAATAATCCGAGTTTATATTTTGCTTCCAGAATGCGGCGGCAGGCCTGATCAATTTCCTTCTGTGTTATTTTCCCCGATTGTAGTGATTTTTTCAACGTATTCAGATATCCTTCGCTCACCATGTCCATATCCAGACCCGCATGCAGCGCGAGTGCAGATACTGTCGAGAGGTCACCCATGCCATGCGCTTCCATTTCGCTAAGTGAAGTATAATCTGAAACGACCAGACCATTAAATTTCCATTGATTACGCAAAAGGCCTGTCAGCAACCATCGGTTACCCGTGGCCGGTATACCATCAATTTCATTAAACGAACTCATCACGGAACCGCATCCTGCGTCGATCGCAGCTTTGTAGGGAGGCAGGTAATACTGGTACATTTTGATCCTGCTCATATCGACCGTATTGTATTCACGGCCTGCTTCTGAACCACCATATAGTGCAAAGTGTTTTACGCAGGCCATCACAGTTTCATCGCTGTTCAGATCTTTTCCCTGGTAGCCATGTACGACGGCGGCTGCGATTTGTGAACCCAGATACGGGTCTTCCCCGGATCCTTCCGAAACTCTTCCCCAGCGCGGGTCGCGGGCGATATCCACCATGGGAGAAAAAGCCCAGGCGAGACCGTCCGCGCTGGCTTCACGCGCAGCGGTCCTTGCCGCTTTTTCGATCAGTTCCATATCCCAGGTACAGGAAAGTCCCAGTGGAATTGGAAACATCGTTCTATGACCATGAATCACGTCCAATCCGAATATCAGCGGAATATGCAAACGCGTATCTTTTACCGCAATATCCTGAGCCTGTCTCACTTTATCAGGACCGGTGATGCCAAATAGTCCACCCACATTTCCCGCGCGTATCTTATTATCAACGTCCTTACTGACCACGGTACCCGTAACAGCACCACCCGGAATCACGAGGTTGAGCTGACCGATTTTTTCTTCAACAGTCATCCTGCTCATCAGCTGACTGATAAAATTATTCATTTTGGCATCCTGCGCACGGACCAGGGTTACAGAGATCAGTGTCAGGAAAATCGTCAGAACCTTTTTCATGTTGATTTATTTTGATAAGTAGGGAAAGATTTCTTTTTGCCAGATCGCGTATCCTTTTGCATTCATGTGCAGGTTGTCTTCCAAAAATAATTCTGTCATAATGGAACCATCCGTATTCAGCATTTTATGATACACATCTACGAAAGCCGCATTGGGTATAATGGACAGAAAGGTCTGGATAAGCAGGTTGGCTTTTTCCATTTTTTCTTTCAGTCTCGCCCGGCTCGGACTGGGCTTGATGGAAACAAATACAATATTCTCACCCGGCAGACCAACGCGGATGGCTTCAAATAAAACCCTGAAGCGTTCAAACACCGAGTCGGCCGTGATGGCATCAGAAGAAGCGAGATCATTATCACCGCAATAAATCACTACCTGTTTTGGATGATAAGGAATAATGATGTCGCTGGTGTAACGAATCACATCCGGGATGGTAGATCCGCCAAAACCGCGGTTGATAATTGTAAAACCCGGGAAATAATTATTTATGTCCGTCCATTTCCTGAATGAAGAACTGCCCACAAAAAGAATCGCATTGGCCGGCGGCGGATTTAATTTATCCTGATTTTTAAACGCCTGGATTTCGTCGGCGAATGGCTGGGCGAAACCATGAACAGATGCAAATAGGCAAATGATAAAAAGAAACTGTCTGGATAGTCTCATGGTCAGTGTTTTTAATAAAAAGATCATGGTGCCGGTTTCTGTGCTTTTACTTCAATGGGTTTTGTTTTTTCTGAAATACCATTTTCATTAAAGGATTCTATGGAAAAATAATAGGTTCGTCCTTTGTCCATCGGTTTAAAATAATACTGATTGTCATTGTAGACCATCACGTTATTATATAATTTATCAGCAGCAATACCCCAGTATATATTATATCCCGTTGCATTATTTACGGTGGTCCATTTGATGAGCGCATTGCGCGAATCATTTTCACTGCGCAAAACGATGAACTGTTTTACGGTATCCGGTTTTTGTCCCGCTCCCTTTCCAAAAACACGCAGACCACTGATGGCAAATTTACCGGTTGGCATGTGTATGTTTTCCAGTTTTATATAACGTGTCCGGACCGGAATGGATAGTTCCACGTAATCGTGGGGTATATCCGTGTGGTTATTACTTTTATCAACCAGCACACTCCAGGTTCTTCCATCGGAAGATTCCCAAAGAATATATTGATGAAAGAGGCCGGGTATTTTTCCCAGAAATGTTGAATCCACATCCTGGTCGGCATAATTAATCTGAACTGCATATACGGTACTCAGATTTCCCAGGTCAGTCTGTATCCATTCATGGGCTGTCCCCGAAACCGCGCTCCAGTAGGTGCGGATATCCTCATCCACGGCATTATTGGCGGAATAACTGCCGAGTGTGGAGGAAACCTGGACCGGCTTATTATAATTCAACAACATCCAGCCCGTAAAATTTCCATTCAGATGATCTTTTTTTTCTGCCGGAAGAAATTGCGGATAATCACCAAAAGCAGTATTCGAATACAGCACATCATCATGATCGAAACCCGCCGGCCAGATGCCCAGCCTTCTTTCAAAATTATTTTTCATATTCACAACCATCGTGGATATATGCCACCAGTTTCCGATTGGGTCCTGGTATGTGGATCCATGTCCTGCACCTCTTGCAAAACCTCCGGGTTTGTACGAAAACGGATTGCTTGCCTGATAGGTAAACGGACCCATGGGTTTGTCTGCAATATATACGCCATCACCATAACCCCTGATCTCGGTACCCGGACCACCATATTGCAGATAATATTTTCCATGGTATTTATTCATCCAGGCACCTTCTATAAAAGGATTCAGAAAATTATTGTCGTTGTATTCACCAAAACGTTCCCAGCCGTGTATATCGTCATGCAGTTTGATCAGCTCTTTGTGTTCACCTTTGGGCTGAAGGGTCTTCCGGTCTATTTCCCATCCGTAAATGGGATATAAATTACTGGAGCCATGATAGAGAAAAATCTTACCGTCATCATCCAGAAATAATGCCGGATCCCAGGCACCCGCCTGAAATGAGTCTACCGCTTCTTTCCATTGATCCTGTTTTGGATTGGTGCTCATCCAGAGCGGGAAATTTTTTTTATAGGTTGAACCGATTACCAGAAATGTGTCACTCAGTACCAGTGTGGCCGGTGCACAGAGATCATCATATACGTGGTGCCACGGTTTTAAAAAAGAACGATGTATAAAATGCCAGTTCAGCATATCACTGCTCCACCAGTATCCCCACTGGTTGGTGGAAAAAAGAAAATAGTCTCCTTTATACATCGTGATCACCGGATCAGCCGTTGCCCGGTGACGGCCTGCCTCGGAAAAGTTGGGAATGGGGGTGTATCCGTAGTCAATATTAATCGGGTTGCAATAGGTTTTTTGCTGGGCTTTTGTTTGGCAGAAAGAAATGCTGAGGACCAGAAGACAAACGACCACTCTCAGCAGTAGAAATTTTTTCATGCAGCCAATGTATGGGGTGCTAAGTTATTTATTAATAGCTGGCCGGAAATCTAATTTTTGCAAACCCTTCTGTACTTCATCACAGCTCATAAATAATTTCCATAAAAGTCCGGAGCGATAATTTTCAATCATGGCGACAATCGGACCCTCGTCAATAGCCAGGTAGCTGTCGGCACACCAGTTTTTTGTTTCATTAAATGCATCTTTAAAACCATAAACTCCCCATATTTTATTTCCGAGATCATAATAAAAATGTTTCAAAGCCTTCATGGAATAGGCTGGTGTATATGGAAACGAAGCAAGTGCAGCGGTCGGACTGATCGTTCCGAAATCGTTATCGGGAGATTGTGCGTTATATCCGTCGTAGGTATCGCTGGCCGTGAGACCCCAGCAGTTTTCGCCATATCCCTTAAAGTGTTTTGGATTCTGAACACAATACTTATAATTGATCAGGGTTTGGTTATAATTCTGTTCCCAGTAATCGGCATATTCATCTTTAAGCAGATGAGGGTTTAGTCCCATAAAACTGTAGTGGGCAAAAAAAAGCGGACCGCCATAAGAAGGACCCAGTGGAAGTTTGATCCCGAAATAATCTTTTCCGTTAATAAAATCATTATTTACCGCCCAGCACTTGTGATAAACACTTGCTGTGATGGGATAGGTAGGCGAAGACGCTCCGAGTACATAGGCAATCAGGCATTCGTTCCATCCGCGGATTTCAGCGTTCATACTCCAGCCATTATTCGGGCTCCAGTGCCAGTAATATGAATTTCCCTGGTCACGCTGCTGCCAGTTCCATTCAGTCTGGCTCCACAGATTATTGATGCGGTTGCGCAATTCTCTTTCCAGTGAATTATTTTGGTTGAAATATTGTCGCGCGCATAATAAGCCTTCAAATAAATAGGCCGTTTCTACCACATCGGCTCCATCGTCTTTTCGCGAGAAGGGAATGGTAATACCGGTCGCACCGTTCAGCCAATGCGGAAAGATGCCATGATAACTATTCGCCTTACCGAGGAATTTGACGGACTTCAGTAAATGCTTTACAGCCGTATCACGGTCGATCCAATGGCGTTCGGTGGCAACGATGATGGCCATGACGCCGAATCCGCTTCCACCCAATGTGACGACTTCATTGCCATAAGCGGGTGTCGTATTACTTCGTTCGCGGGCGAGACCGCTTACCGGATGCGCGAAATCCCAGAAATATTTGAATGTTTGTTTTTGTACCAGGTCGAGCAGGGCGCTGTCGGAAATTGGTTGACGGTTGACGGTTGACGGTTGATGGTCAACTGATGAATTGTTGGACAACTTTTCTTCGACAGGCACCGCAACCTGTGCAAAAGACAATGAATAGAGCAGTATTAAAAGCCAGCAAAAAATTCCTTTTTTAAAGAAAGAATCAGGCATAACCATTTAGTTCAGATTCGGAGATTGAAAACCGAGGCTCTTCATGCCCGTTTTTATTTCCGGGCTGCTCATAAAGAGATTCCACAAAAGACCTGAACGATAATTTTCTATCATAACAATTTCAGGGCCCTGGTCGATGGCCAGATATGAATTCGCGAACCAGACATTCGTCAGGTTGAATGCATCCACGAATCCATAGTTCCCCCAGAGTTTATCGCCGAGCTTATAATAAAAAAAGCGAATAGCATCCATCGATTGTGTAGGAGTGTAAGGTAAAGAAGAAATGGCTGCGGTCGGACTGATTACACCATCGTCGTTTGTTGGGGAATGAGCGGAGTAGCCATTTTGTTCGTCGGATGCTGTAAGTCCCCAGATCGAACCGCTATATCCGTTAAAATGAAGTGGATTGGTAACGCAGTATGTATAATTGATAAGCGAATGATTTTGATTTTGCATCCAGTAGTCCGCGTATGTATCGGTGAGATTATTTGGATTGATGCCAAGAAAAGAATAATGAGCGAAAAAAAGTGGTCCACCATAAGCCGGACCAAGTGGAAGTGTAATACCATAAAAAGAGGAGCCATTTTTGATTTGTCCATCCATTGCCCAACCGTGGTCGTAAACGATTTTTGGGATACGGTTGGAGTCGACGGGTGAAGAAGCCGCCAGTGCGTAAACAATCATCGCTTCGTCCCACCCGTTGATCGGTTGGTTTATAATAAAACCGAGCGTAGGACTCCAGTGCCAGTATAAAACATTTTGCCCACTCTGCCGGAACCAGTTCCATTCAACTCCATTCCATAAATTATTAATTGCGGCCCGCAGGGCGATTTCTGTTGGATCGCTGCTGTTAAAATATTGACGGGCTGTTAAAAGACCCTGCATCATATAGGAAGTTTCCACGAGGTCTGCGCCATTGTCGTTCGTGCTGAATGGAATAGTTGCACCAGTGGCCCCATTCATCCAATGTGGGAATGCACCATGATATCGTTGAGCTTTGTAGGTTAAAAAATTGACGATTGTATCAATTCTTGAAAGAGCCTGTGCATGCGTTATGAAATTTCTCTGGGCACCTGCAATCAGTGCCATAATACCAAAACCGCTGCCTCCGGTCGTGACAATGTCACCGGAAGAATTTCTCTCCCTGGCAAGTCCCGATACTGGATGACCGAAGTCATAAAAATATTTTAATGACTGCTGTTCAACCAAAGTTAATAACGCACTATCTGAAATCTGCGGGAATTTATCAGTTGAATCAATGGAAGTTATAAGGTTCAGTTTTAGACCTGACTGCAATAGAGAATCCTGTGTGGACTGCAGAGGTCTTGCAACGATCAGCGTATAACCTGTGATTGAATTTAATGCGGAGGTGGGTGTAATCTTTAAGGTGCTGTCGTTTTCGTATGAGAAAGTAGCGGGAACGGCAGAACCGCCAGATATTGCAAACGTTACACCACCAGGGACCGAAGCTTTGTCTATTAATCCGCCTGTAAATGATATTTTAATAATCGGTGTTTTATTCAGATTATAATAATTATTTCCGTCATTAAACCCGTTGACAGTATAGGTTTTTATATTAAACGGCGTTCCACTGCCAGAAGCTGGGCCTTTCGGAGTGTTATTTTTGTTACATGATAAAATGGTGATGACAAAAAATGTCAAAAATGTAATTGTTCTTTTCATTCTATATAATTCATGCGCACAAAAAATAAAAAGGAGGTTGCACGTTCATGCAACCCCCTGAAAAATTCATAAACTAGAATCCTGCTTTTTCCAAAATGTAAAGCGACCGAACATCAGTTGAATTTAGAGCAGAGCTATAAATTCTGAGATTGTCCAGCGCTCCCTGCAGATTTCCTGCCCAGGGCTGAGAGCCAAATACGGAACTGTTTAGTGAGTTGTATGGCCATCCACCTATAATAAAGCCTTGTGGAGGGTTTTTAAAATTAATATTACCCATCGGACCGGTGGTAGAGTGGCTTTTATCTCCATTGTAAACTGTAAATGGTGTCAAATCTGTTGGCATTGTCCAGGCAGACTGAGCTGCGATAAGCGTGCCATTTTCATACAAAGAATATTGTGAGCTTCCTCCATCATACGTCATTACAATCTGAGTCCACTTTCCCACAGCAGTATCCAGGAAACCTTGGGGGATGATACCCTGG
>DASXKM010000391.1:0-5700 GCA_036496825.1 Puia sp.
AGTGCGCTCAGACATCATTTTATTTCCAGGCCGGAAATAAAAATTTTATTAATTATAGTGAACGTATTTACTATCCTGAGTGCCATTTTATTTTATATGCACAAAATCCAGCCTGTATCATTCCTTTTATTTTCAATCATGTGGTTTGTACTGTTGCTGACCTTCTGGACAATACTTCCACTGAGCGTATATAAAAAATCATATACATTCCAGGACCGCTTCAGCATGGATTTTAATGACAATGAAGTATTATTGCAAACTCAAAGGGGATCAATGGCCTGGGCATGGAATGAATTCAGCAGTTTTCTGGAGACACCTTTTTTCTTTCATTTGTATTTCAATAGCAGGGCTTTTTTTTTGGTGCCCAAAGATGCATTTGCCGATTTAGAATCTCTTCAGGAAACCCGCAGTTTGCTGAAGAGGAAACTCCTGAAACCAAAGGCTTAACTTCGAAAGCCATTATGTAGAGCCATATTTTGAACGATTGCCTGTCATTATCTGTTTATATACAGGGTCATTCATAATTGACCAGTAAATCAAGAAAGGCAAAAATGATATCATTATTAAGTAAACCGTGGCCCTGGTATGTTTCGGGTCCTGCCATTGCCGGAATCATGGCGGTGCTTTTATTTTTTGGAAAATCCTTTGGATTTTCAAATAATCTTTCAAACATCTGTTCGATGTTTGGCCTGGGCAAACAGATCTCCTATTTTAATTTTAACTGGAAAAAGCAGCTTTGGAATATATGGTTTTTACTGGGATCTGTAATCGGTGGTTATATTGCTGTCCACTATCTGCAATCGTCCGAGCCTTTGAAATTGTCTTCCGCAACGATCTCGGACCTGCAGAAATTGAATGTACCATTTGATGGTCATTTAGAACCGGGTTCCATTTTTAACTGGAATTATCTGCACACAGGAAAAGGACTTTTCATATTTCTGGGTGGTGGTTTTTTAATCGGTTTTGGAACACGTTATGCAGGTGGCTGTACTTCCGGTCACGCAATCTCCGGGCTTTCGAATCTTCAATTGCCTTCGCTGATTGCCGTCATCGGTTTTTTTATAGGCGGATTACTTACGACGCATCTGCTGTTTCCCTATATTTTCAAATAAATTATTATGAGAGCAATTTTCAGAGCGGTAAAATATACAATGGTCGGAATACTATTCGGAATTATCATGACAAAATCAGAGGCTGTATCCTGGTATCGGATTCAGGAAATGTTTCGGTTTCAATCTTTTTTTATGTACGGAATCATCGGCTCTGCAGTGATTCTGGGAATTATCCTGGTGGCTATTATCAAAGAATATCAACTAAAAGATTTCTACGGACGTCCGATTAAACTGGCTGAGAAGGACAAAAGATGGAAAAAATATCTGATCGGTGGTTCCATATTTGGAATCGGTTGGGCATTAACAGGCGCCTGCCCCGGCCCTATATTCGTTTTGCTGGGACAGGGTTATACCGTTATGCTCATGGTTATTGCCGGCGCGTTGGCAGGAACCACTGTTTATGGCCTCCTGCGCAACCGGCTTCCTCAATAGAAAATCTGATTATTGCTTGTTGATAGCGGCCATCATTCTGTCCGCTTCAGGCTGCTGGAAATTTGTCAGACCACCATCACAGGTTAGTATATACGAAGTCCCTTCCTTATATACATCCACGCGTTTAATCGTGTAGTCCTTAAATTCAGCCACATCCCCGTTGTTGCCGGATTTTAAAGCGGCAAGGCCCTGCTGGAAATATTTCAACTGGCCGATGTCGCGGAATTTCAGCGTTTTGATGATAACGGAATTATTGAATTCCTGTGTTCTGAACTGAAGTACATAACAGGTATCTGACGGCTTTGTAATTCTTTGCAGGCTGATTGGCCAGGTACCCTGCCTTACATCCACAATATTGATGGTGGCAGAATTAACAATTTTGAATTGCGCTTTCATGGCAAGCGGTGACAACAGGATCAACAGGAAGAGATTTTTCATACGAACGTCTTAATTTTAAGATGAAGAATTAATGTTGGCTTGCTATTAAATCATTAACGATATATATCATCCGGTTTACCTGCGGCTCCTGGAAATTGGTAACAGCGCCGTCGTAACTAAGGATATACCAGGAATTCTCTTTCTTTGTTCCTACTTTTTTGATCGAATAATTTCTGAATTCAGCTACGTCTCCGTTAGAACCTTTTTTCAGTGTAGTCAGACCATCCTTAAAATATTTTAATTGTTCCATGGTTTCCAAATCCATCGTTTTAATGGCTACAGCATTCATAGTCGACTGATCCCTGAATTGAAAAGCGTAACAGGTATCTGTAAAATAAATCACTCTTTGAAGATTTATGGGCCAGGGTTCCATACGTACAGGCATAAGATCAACGGTGGGATAAGAAGCGTTTTTTAACCAGTGCCCACCGCTCATATGCATGAAAAAGGGAATGAGAAGTAGTTGTTTCATAAGGGTTTATTGGCCTTACAAGATAAAATTATTAGCGAATTATTGCAATGAAACGGACCTTATTTCACTGAAAACGTATTGCCGGGAGAAATATTCTCTGCTTATCTGAAATGATTGTTAAAAACAGGCCAAATAGACCTTAAGCGTAAGGGTAAACGCTTAAGTCTCGAATTTGGGAAATACGAAGATTGAGTGGGCATTTATAACCAATCGTAAATCGTTGTTTGATAAACGGTGGATTCTCCAGGGTTCTGATACATATGTTATCAAATGACAGAATGGAAATTGATATGTATCATGAATCCTGTCACCCGCAATCTGCGTAAAGGATAAGTAATAAGCTAGATTTACTGACCAGCAGTTTTGAATTTGAGCAGGTTTAAAACCACATATCAATTTCCCCCGGGAAATAATCGCTGGCAAAGCCTTTTTGCCTCTGTTACATTTCTAAAGAACCCAATCAGGGTCATCTCCCGTAATATGGAAAAGTTTTCCGGCACTTATTCCACCTTCCTGCCAGGGAAAGGGAAAATTATTTTGACAGAGGATCCGGATTTTATTCAATATATATTGAGAGATAACCATAATAATTATCAGAAGTCAGAATTAAGTACGAAAACGGCTGCCCGTTTGTTCGGAAATGGTTTGTTATTTTCAAATGGACAATCCTGGCTTCAACAGAGAAGAATGATCCAGCCGGGATTTCACCACGATAAGATAAAGGGCTTGTATGAAATCATCATCAGATCGTCAGGGGAATTTATTTCCGGAATTCCATCGGGAGAAAATATAGATGTCTACGCCCAAATGCATAATCTGACATTTTCTGTTTTGATTCATTCTCTGTTCGATATCAACTTATCGGCTGGTACGATTTCTGAATTGAGCCGGTCATTTACCGATTTACAGGATTTTTTATTGAAGGACGTTAATGAACCGTACCGGAAACTGCTTTATCCCTTCAGCGGCGCCGACCGTGCCATCATTCAAAAATCAAAAAAAATAAAAGGTATCCTCAAAAAAATAATTTCGGATAGAAGAGAAGAGAAAATACCACATAATGACTTATTGGATATACTCCTGAACACGCGATATGAAGATTCGGGCACCGTCATGACAGAAGAGCAAATATTAGATGAGATTCATGTGTTGCTTTTCGCTGGTCACGAAACCACAGCAAACACCCTTTCCTGGTTATTATATTTAATCGCCACAAATCCCGAAGTAAAGACCAGATTGCAGACTTCTATCGAAAATATAAATATCCTGGACAGTCCGAAAAATGAATATATCAACGCAGTGATATCAGAAGCGATGCGTTTATTTCCCGCGGCCTGGATGACAGAAAGAGTGTCATTGGCCGATGATCAATTTAATGGCTTCAGTTTTCCCGGCGGTACGATTATTATACCTTTCTTTTATGGTCTCCATAGAAATAGAAAATATTGGAGTAAGAAAGATGCGTTTAATCCGGAACGATTTATTTTTTCAGATCCTGCGAAATCAAAAAAAATAAAAAATTTCTTTCCCTTCGGAGCCGGTCCCCGGATGTGTATTGGGAATAATTTCGCCATGGCAGAAATGGCATTTATCCTTCATGAATTTTTATTAAATTTCGATGTGTTCCCAACCGATAAAATTCCGGATATGTGGCCGTTGATCACATTGCGTCCGAGAAAACTTATTTTGCATTTCCGAAAAAGAATTTGATGGAGAAACTCTTTTTCCGGCATGTTCGTTTTCACATGCACAAAATATATTTATAAGGATTTAATCAGTCCGGATGACCGGCTGGGCGAAAGGTATTAATTAGCTGATTTGTTCATCTGAGGGCATTGTAAATGTAAATCTGGTTTCCGAATCATTGGAGATGACTTTGATATGACCACCATGAGCCTGTGCAATTTCGAGCGCGATAAAAAGACCAAGCCCGAGGCCATCCTGCCCTTTTTTCACTTTGCCCCGCGAAAAGGGCTTAAAAAGCTGATCAATCTGGTTTTCCGGAATTTTATCTCCCTCATTTATAACAGACATGATGAATTCTCCGTTTTGAACCGTAGCTTCCACATATACAGGCGCGTTTGATTTACCATGCGTAAGTGCATTGCCTAAAAGATTGGATAGCAAATCGGAAATCCGGCTGTCATCGCAAAATACAGGGCGCTTCAAATCAAACCGGGCGATGATTTCAACATCCGGTCGAACCGTCTGATGTTCTTCTATAACATGTTCAAGGATGGGTTGAAGTGGTTCGTTTACTGATCGGTTCAAACTGATTCCGTCCCCCAGACGGCCTTTTGCGAAATCGAGCGTGTTTTTTATTAATCTGCCCATTCTGCCAGAACTTTTTTTAATAATATTTACCAGCGAAGAAGCTTCCTTATCCAGCGGCAGTTCCAAAAGAAGTTCGGAACTAAAAGTAATGGCACTAAGCGGATTTCTCAGATCATGACCAAGAATCGCAATAAACTGCTCCCTGAGCCCGGCTGTGATCAGTTCATTTTTTAATTTGGATTCTATCACGGATACCTGTTCAATTGCCTGAAGATGAAATGAAATCAGGTCGGTAAAAAGACTAAACATACCCAGTATCTCAGGTGTATTCAACTTATGTGGCTTCGGATCAATGGCGCAAAGTGTTCCAAAAAAGCCGCCATCCTTCTTATAAATGGGAACAGAAATATAGCTTTGAAATCCGTACATAGCCGGAGTGGGATGATTGCTGTATTTTTTGTCCTTTTCAACATGATCGATTACAACCGACCGGTGGGTTTGTCGAATCTCATTACAAATGGTGGTCTCCAGTTTCAGCTCTCCTCCCGGTTTGAGTCCAAATAATATTTCATCTCTTACACTGCAAGCGACCCATTTATCTTCAGTAACCCGGGCGACGGTGGCAAAACCCATTCCGGTTGTCCGGCAAATAACCTCCAGCAGTGAGGGAATTATCGGAATCTTACTTATGTTTTCAACATCCGTTTGAACGGGAGTCAAAATATTTGCTTTATTTTCCGGAGAATCAATCATTTTTCATCGTTTTCATACACCAAATAATCCTGACCGGATATCGTGCTAAGTTATCAAATTATAAATGGTTATATTCATAGTGAACGGAATCCGGAAACTGACTTAGATATTTAAAGATCTTGGTAAAATCAAATTTCTGGCAGTGCATATAATCAAAAAGTTTGCCTAAATCTTCATTTTATTTTTTATTATTTTAAATTCATTCGCTTAATCACTTTC
>DASXKM010000392.1:0-4952 GCA_036496825.1 Puia sp.
CCTGAATCTGCTGCCATTTATCGGAAACCTTTGCCTGCAATGAGGGAAGGTCCTTTGAGAGACGTACCACCTGGTGACTGAAAAAAAATAATAATCCTCCCAGCAGAATCATGAATATAAGCAGGGCGGTGATGGATGCCAGTGCGCGTGGGAAACGATGGCTTTCAAAATATTTTACCAGCGGATGAAGCAATATGGCCGTCAGGAACGAAAAGAACAAAGGCACCAGCAGGCTTTTACCCATCCACATGAACAGGAATATTAAAGCGATCGCAAAAAGCGTTAATGCCAGCCTGGCATAAAATGGAAATTTTACCATGAAGAATATTCCTGTTTATAGATATTCCGCTAATGTTACAATATTTTCAATCGTAAAACCGAATTCTTTAAAAAGATCTTCGGCAGGCGCAGATTCTCCAAAATGATTAATTCCGATACTTTTCCCGTCTTCGGTAACATATTTTAACCACCCGAAAGTGGATGCAGCTTCAACGGACAAACGCTTGCGTATTTTTTTTGGAAAAACGGTTTCCTTATAAGCAGCATCCTGCTTCTCAAATAATTCCCAGGAAGGCATACTTACAACGCGTGCATGAATTGATTTTTCTTTTAATTTTTCCTGTGCCTTTATCAGCAGGCTCACTTCAGAACCAGTCCCGATCAAAATCACCGTCGGCGTATCCGAAGATTCAGACAGAATATAAGCACCCTTCTCAAGGCCGGAAGCCTTTGCAAATTTCGCCTGGTCGATTACCGGAAGTCCCTGCCGCGTAAGTACGATGGCAACAGGACCGTTCGTATGCTCCAGCGCTACGCGCCATGCCTGGGATGTTTCATTGGCATCGGCAGGTCTGATCACTGTCATATTTGGAACGGAACGAAGTCCTGCCAGTTGTTCTATCGGCTGATGCGTGGTTCCGTCTTCACCCAATCCAATACTGTCATGCGTGAAAACATAAATAGGTTTTATTTTGCTGATCGCAGCCAGACGCATCGGCGGTCGCATATAATCAGAAAATATCAGAAAGGTGGCGCCATAAGGAATGAATCCCTTCGTCAATGCCATCCCGTTCAGGATTGCACCCATGCTGTGTTCGCGGATTCCAAAATGAAAATTTCTGCCGTCATAATGTTCGGCGGAAAAAGAATCGTATCCATCCAGGATCGTATCTGTAGAAGGAGAAAGATCCGCTGAACCGCCGATCAGGAAAGGAATCTGCGCGGCGATCGCATTGAGCACTTTCCCGGATGCTTTCCGGGTTGCTATTTTTTCGTCGCCGCTGAATACGGGAAGTTTATCTTTCCATCCGCCCGGCAGTTTTCCATTCGTTGTGCTTACGAATTCATTTGCCTCCACCGGATATTTTTCCCTGTATTGATTGAAAAGATCACTCCATGATTTTTCTTTTTCGATTCCTTCTTTTCCGGCGGCCCGGTAAAACGACAATACGTTTTCAGGAACCACAAATGATTGTTCGGGATCAAATCCAAAGAATTTTTTTACCAGCTTCACTTCGTCTGCGCCCAGGGGAGATCCATGAGCAGCCGCAGAATCGACTTTATTAGGACTGCCATATCCGATATGCGTTCTCAGTTTTATTAAAGAAGGCCTTCCCGTTTCTGCCTTTGCTTTCTCCAATGCATCTTCCATTGTAGTCAGATCATTACCATCCGGTAATTCCTGCACATGCCATCCGTAAGCTTCAAACCGGGCACCCAGGTCTTCATTAAAAGTAATATTCGTATTTCCTTCAATGGTAATATGATTATCGTCATAGATATAAATCAGGTTACCCAGTTTGAGACTGCCCGCGATAGAAGCCGCTTCAGATGTGATTCCTTCCATCATATCACCATCGCTGCAAATAACATAGATCGAATAATCAAAAAGATCGAATCCCGGTTTGTTATATCTGTCCGCCAGCCATTTTTGGGCAATGCCCATTCCCACAGCATTTACGAACCCCTGACCAAGTGGTCCTGTAGTAGCTTCGATACCGTCCGTTAATCCATACTCCGGATGACCGGGCGTTTTACTATGAAGCTGTCTGAATTTTTTTATGTCATTCAGCGTAAGATCATATCCGGTGAGATATAAATAACTGTACTGAAGCATACAGGCATGCCCGGCGGACAAAATAAACCGGTCACGGTTGGGCCAGTTTGGATCCTGCGGATTATAATTCATGATTTTCGACCACAGAAGGTGTCCGAGAGGCGCCAGTGCCATAGGCGTGCCCGGATGACCGGAATTGGCTTTCTGAACGGCATCGGCAGCCAGTATTCGAACGGTGTTTATACAAAGTGTATCTAAGTCAACGGTTGTTCTTTCTGCAGTTTCCATCATTTTCTTTTTTTATTTCACATTAAAACATAAAGCCCAAAGCCTAAAGCCTAAAGCCCAAAACTTTATTGGCTTAATGCAATTTATCGAATTAATCTCCCAGAATTTTTTATTCACAACGCATTTTTATCATCAAATTTCTTGCCTTCGCTGGTAGAAAACAGTTTTAGGCTTTAGGCATCGGGCTTTAAGCTTAAAAGACTCTAAGCTTAAGAACCTTATTTTTGCTTAAAATCTCCTTTGAAGAAGGCCTGGCAAATTCTATGGAAAATCATTAAAATATCGGGCATCACGGTAGCTGCTATATTAATATTGCTATTTGTCGGGCCTTACCTGTTTCCGGATACGGTGGCAAAACAAATCAAACACTGGACAAACCAGTCCATAAAGGGCGATCTGAATTTTACAAAGGCACGTCTTTCTTTTTTTACCCATTTCCCGTCGCTGACGCTTACTCTTTATGACGTGGATCTGAAAGGCTCCGCTCCTTTCGCAGTGGATACACTTCTGTCGGCGGAGAAATTAGGCTTCGGCGTCAACCTGGAAAAACTGATTTTCAATCACCTGGTAAGCATCAATAAAATTTATCTGAACGGTGCTTTTATCCACGTCATGGTCAATGAGAGCGGACAGGCGAATTATAATATTTACGTGGCCGATACAACCAACAATACCGCCAGTACTGATTCTTCGGCCGCCTCCCTGCACCTTGAAAAAATAGTCGTAAAAGACAGCCGGCTCGTTTATAATGACCAGTCCGTACCCATGCTCATCCAGGCAGATCATTTATATTACGAAGGAACCGGCGATCTTAGTAAATCCATTTTTGATCTCGCATCACATATCCGTTCCGATTCCCTCAGTTTTATGTTGAATAATCATGACTACGTACGCCGGAAAGCCCTCGACGCAAATCTGGTCACGAGCATCAATACAAAAACACTCGCTCTCATTTTCCAGCAAAATAAAATCCGGATGAACAAGCTCAATCTTGCTTTTACGGGTAAACTGGATTTTCTGAAGAATGGATATGATTTAGATTTCAATATTTCATCCCAGAACGCAGATCTGTATCAACTTGTAACTATTTTTCCCCCTGAATACCTGGACTGGCTCGAAAAGACAACGGTAAAAGGAACCATCAATTTAACGAGCACGCTGAAAGGAAAATATATTGCATCCACCGGAGAAATGCCGGACTATGGACTGAAACTGACCATCCGGGATGGATTTATCGATTACCAGGATGCCCAAATTCCGGTGAGTCAGCTGAATGGACATGCAGAGGTTGAACTGCCCTCTCTGGATCAGGAAAAACTTCATGTAAAAATCGATTCCCTGTCTTTCAAACTCGCGCAGGATTATTTTCGCAGCCATCTGGAAACTAACGGTTTCAGTGAACCGAAAATACAAGTGCTGGCCGATGCGAAAATGAATCTGGCAAATCTTAAACTGGCAACGGGCATCAGCAGTTTCGATGCGAAAGGGCAGCTTGCCCTTCATTTATCAGCCAATGGAAAATATTCAACGAAAATCGTAAAGACCTCTTTCCGAAAAAAAGACACCGTCATCGCAAGTATCCCTGTCTTCGATATGACCTGCAGCATAAAAAACGGGTACGTAAAATATTACAAAGTGGCACAGCCCATTCAGAATATTTTTTTAGAAATGCATGCAACCTGTCCGGATGCAAATTACCAGCATGCCTATTTTAAAATAGACACGCTTCATGCCACCGCATTAAAAAATTATCTGGAAGCAAGGGGTATCATACACGCATCCACCGATTATCCGATGGATCTGAATTTAAAGGGATCGGTTGATCTGAGTGATATCAAACAGGTTTATCCGCTGGACAGCCTCACGCTGTCGGGTCTGATGTTGATAAATATCAGCGCCAATGGGAAATATGCACCGGATCATCACCTGTTCCCAAAAACGACAGCTGAATTCAACCTGAAAGATGGATTTATTCAGACTGCATACTATCCCCACCCCATTGAAAAAATAAATATTTTATTGCATGCCACAGACAATGCGGGAGATCTGAATAGTCTGAATTGTTCACTTCAGCCGGCCAGCCTGAATTTTGAAGGAAAACCTTTTTACTTCGAAGGGAAGTTTAAGAACTTTGATGATCTGAATTATGATTTATCCGCCAATGGAGAAATCGATTTGGGAAAGATCTACCAGGTTTTCGCGCGAAAGGATATTGGTATTTCCGGTTTCATCAGAATAAAAGCCAATTTCAAAGGAAAACAAAGTGATGCAAAAAACGGGCGTTATAATCAGTTGAAAAATTCTGGCAGCCTGGATGTAAAGGACTTGAAGATCACGCAGGAATTATTTCCTCAGCCTTTCTTTATATCCACCGGTCATTTCAGATTTGAACAGGACAAAATGTGGTTCGAAAACTTCCTTGCAGCATATGGAAAATCAGACTTGCAACTTGACGGTTTCGTTGAAAATGTGATCAATTATTTTTTGGGTAAAAATGAAATACTAAAAGCAAATTTTAACCTCAGGTCGAAATTTATTGACCTGAATGAATTTTCAGTATATGCCTCGCCTGCCAGGGCATCTTCAATCAAAAAGCCATCAACCGACA
>DASXKM010000393.1:0-5340 GCA_036496825.1 Puia sp.
TGGCATTACTATCCTATTTCATACGCAATAAATATCCCGGCAATTCATAGTGGAATCCCAAGTCATTTACAGCATAAACTTCAAACCGGAGATTTCATTCTGCTGATTCATCAGTTCGCGAAATCTATCTGGATTCCTGGCAGAATTTGGCATTGTTAAATGCTGATATGCAAAAATGTGTCGACTGATTCGTCCTGAAAATAATTATCTTTAAATGCAGAGGCTTATACAGTCCTTATTTAATTTACCGAAATTCAAAGTCTATGACTAAACAAATTTATACGTGCTTATGGTTTGACGGAGAAGCCAAAGCTGCGGCAATCTTTTATTGTTCCATTTTTAAAAACTCACGGATCACCGCAGAAAATCCCATCGTCGTTAACCTGGAATTAAATGGGACCAGGTTCATGGCGTTAAACGGAGGCCCAAAATACAAAGCCACTCCCGCAACTTCCTTCGTTATAGAATGCGAGACTCAGGATGAAATTGACCATTATTGGGAAAAGCTGGGTGAAGGCGGTAAATATGATCAGTGCGGATGGCTGGTTGACAAATTCGGTTATTCCTGGCAGGTAGTTCCTGCTGTCCTGAATCAGCTCATGGCCGATCCCGTCAAAGGACCGAGGGTCGTCGCGGCGTTTTTGAAAATGTCAAAATTCGATATCCAGACTTTACTGGACGCCTAGCTGGCGTGTTATGACTTCAGTTTTCTGAATACGATTTGTTCATTTTCTTTGGTAATCACCTGGCTGAAGAATTCACGCAAATTGCCGTATTCTTCTGTCGTAAAAAATGTTTTGTTTATTTTGATCCGCATCTGAAGCTGTATGATGTCTCCGTTTTTTTCCAGCAGATATTCGAAATACCCATCTTTATCATTGAGGGTAATTTTTCTGCTGGCCGGCATTTCATCTACGGTATAACCTTTCGGAACATCAAGAGACAGCAAATAGATATCGTCTATCCGGGAGGGCATCTCAACTATAAATTTTCGTTTGATCGCAATAAAAGGATTTTTTTCGAAATAAGAAAAAATTACCGGACTGATATAACATAAATCAGATTTGACGGAATCGGCAAAGTCGATATCGGAACTGATGGTTAATGGGTTATCCGGATCTTTCAATGCCTGAACTTCTTCATTGGAAAAACGGGCGATGTGGTTTTTGATATTTGAATTGAGATATTTCTCCACGGAGGTCTTTTTTATATTTTCTCTCAGCTCATACGACATTTGATATCCACAATTCAGTGTAAGGTTTCCGGATAAAACTCCTTTGTCATCACTCGTCATAATCACATTTACCCGGTTTTGCTCCTGCAGGGAATCAGGCATCAATGAAATCAATCGGGGCTTTTTTGTATCAAGTGTAACAGCACCGCCATTATAACAATAAGAAGGCAATTTCCCATAAGGATTCAGCGGCCGGCTTGCGTCCAGTGGAACCTGCCTTCCGTCCAGATCAGCTACGCAGATCAGGTAATTATAATCGTTCGGTAAGGGCTGACTAAGACTGCCAACCCCACGATCAAGGGTGGCTAACAGAGCAGGATAAGCATCTATATTCATTTGCTTCAGCATGGCGGTCAGCAGCAGATTCAGATCAGCTACATTTCCCGACTTGTCCCGGAATGTCTCTTTGAGCTTCTGACTCAGAAAATAATCATTGTGGGATGTGCATGAAAAATGATCCCTGACATATTTGAAAACGGCCAGTGATATTTCACTTTTCGTCTGAAGGCCTGCAGTTATTTGTTCAAGATCTTTTTTCATCCAGCCAAACTTATCATGCTCGAAATCTTCAATACCCTCTATGAAATAATAAATATGGCTGAAGCCCTCCCAGGTATCTGAAGTATAAGACTTATAGGTCGTAAAGTCCCTCAGCCTCCATAGATGCAGCAGGCTTACCCTGTCTTCATAATTTTTTAGCGACCCGATATAAGGCTCGGGGGTCAGGGCGGGTTCATTCTTTTTTACCCATTTGAAATGACTCAGTAATAATTTCCCCTGAAACTGCGGATCAACCGCTTCGCGATGGACTGCTTCCACCTTATGAACAAAAAAACTCGAATCTCCCTGATACTTGATGGAATACAAATAGGCGTCCGGTAGTGTTAAATCGTATTCGCTCCAAAGGCAGGGATATTTATGTTGAAAAGTCCAGTCGAGATTATGAATCAGGTAAGAACAGCGGCTACTATATTCGACGTCAAAAATCGACCCCTCTTTCAGCGCCGGCATGGCAAACTTCACCGTCACCCAGTTTTTTCCTTCCTTCTGACTGGTTACGTTCGCCTGATCCAGCTTCACTTCCTCGATGCCGCCATTGATTCGATTATAAGTGGTGCCTACCAGCCGGATTAAGCCTTGTTCAGGTAGCTTCATCATAATATTGTGATATGGAACCAATGTGCTCAGACTGAGTGTGAATTCGCCCGCACTGAGTCCGTTTTTATTCATGATTTTTACGCGGGTAAATCTTTTGAATATGATGTCATCGTCTCCTGCTTCATTCTTTTCAAAAGTTCTTCTACCAATATCATATAGAATGATCGCACTGGCCCCGGAGTCGGATGTGTTATCTGTGATATCAAAATCGGCCAGGGTGATTTTTCCAAGTTGAAAATCTGTCGAATCCTGTGCGTGAATGAGGTGTAAAAAAACAAAAAGGCAAAAATGCAATAAGAATAAACTTTTTTTTCTCATGTGTGTCCCGCAGATTATTAAAATATAACGCTATAAAGGTTCCGGTATTTTAACTCCTCAATAATATCAAACCTTTATGAAAATAAATGATCAGATCTTCACTAATTTGATTTTAGTTAAACCAGGCTAAGTATTTTTACTTATCCTCTTTATATACTATATGCGGTCCGCTCCATATTTGGGTTCAAATTACCGGCCAACGATTTCCTTACTATAATTTGAGAAAATGTCAATGGCTTCGAATAATTCAAATCCAATCCCCTGAGAAAAATGTTTTAATTCGGTCATACTATGCGTCAGGAAAATGGAAATCGATTTTTTAACCGGGTCCGCCGACCACCACCCGCCATATGCACCCGGCCAGCCAACCGAGCCAATGGATCCCGAACAGGGCATTGATCCACTCTCTTTCATTACCACGGCGAGCCCCAGGCCAAAGCCATAGTGGTCCCTGAACATGGCTGAACCCAATAATCTTGAATGTTCCCTTTGATAAGCGGTCAGTTGATTGGAACACATGAAGCGAAGCGTTTCCGGTTTTAAAATTTGAATACCATCTGAGCTTCCGTTTTCTACAAATAGTTTTGCAAATTTCAGGTAGTCGCCGATGGTTGACCAGAGTCCCCCGCTGCCTGCTTCAAATTCCAAATCGGGGGGCCGTTCCGGGAAGGCCATTTTTGATGGAACGGTTTCAAGATTTACTAACTTACCTGATTCGTCATAGCCCATGTTTGAAGCGCATCTGCTTTTTTTATGATTGGGAACATCAAAAAAAGTATCTGTCATTCCCAATGGGTTGAATATTTTTTCTTCCATTACTTTACCGAGTTTTTTTCTTTCAATGGTTGAAATGATCAGGCCCAGCAGATCAGTCGATTTACCATAACCGAATAGCTCACCCGGCTGACTTACCAGGGGCAGGGCCGCCAATCCTTTTATCCATTCTTCAATTGTGCGATCTGAATCGATGTCACCTCCCAGAAGCCTGTCGTAGTCGTCTTTCAGTTTTCCTTTCTGAAATCCGCTATACGTAAACCCGGCCGTATGGATTAGCAGGTCGAATACTGTAATGAGACGGTTTGCATCTTCAAATACATTTTCGCCGGACTGATTTTTCAGAACTTTCATATGACTGAATTGGGGAAACCATTTCGTTATCGGATCGTCCAAACCCAGTTTCTTCTCTTCGCACAATATCATCGCGAGTACTGAAGTAATTGGTTTTGTCATAGAAGAAATTCTGAAAATGGTATCTCCGGTCATAAATTCACGGGTCTCAAGATTCCTGTATCCCTGGCTTTCCTGATATAACACTTCGCCATCCTTCCAGATTAGGCAGGTAACACCCCCGAGCTTTTTATCATCAATTAGTTTCTTAAACATTTAGCAAATATCAGGTTGTCCAAAGGCAAAATTGCAGAGTGTGTGCATGACTCATGCAAAATAAATATGGATTATACCCAATCGGGTAAAATGCCAGGCTCTTCGGACTTTTTTCGTACAGGTTTCGGGCTTTTGTATTGTTTTCTTCGGGAATCCTTCGGGAAACCTTCGGGAATCCTTCGGGAGCTCCCGAAGAACTCCCGAAGAAACTGCAAAGAAATCCCGAAGCCGACAGGAAGCCGATACGACCCCATATGGAAAGAATCCCCCGTTTTCGGCGACCTTATTATCAGGTTTCAATCCATTTAAACCGTTTTCGGTCAAAAATAAATTTTGCATGAGTCATGCACACACTCTGCAATTTGCGGTGAAAATGATCCCAAATTGCGCAATCTGAACGACGAACTAAATATCGCGAACGGCCAGAATCGGATTTTCAGTCATTTTGTCGACAAGGACCCTTTAGACTGAGATGGTTAGTCATCACTATAAGTTTGATAGGCGATAATCTGAACTTATTAAATGTCAGAAAAGTCAAAATGTCAGAATAAGAGAGCATTAGATCAATCAAAATTCCGCCTGGTCGCCGGGTAAATCCATAAAGCAAACTAGGTATTTACCCTTATAGTAAAAATGCAACTTATTTATTATGTTTGAGTTACCCCAACCAACTGACCGTGACACGATTATCGCTTCTGATTTTTACCCTTTTGCTGTGTTTATTTTCTACCGCTGGCGGTTTGATAAATATTAAGCCGGAACCTTCCTGGATTTTATCCGCGGCTATGGATGTAACAAAAGAGCCGGGAGCGAAAAACGTTAGTGGCGGATATTTTTATGATCTGATGGACCGCCAGATAAATCTGGAAAAGCAGACCATATATCTGCATATTATCCGGCATATCGTAAACGAATCCGGTGTACAGGATGCTTCCGAAGTATCTGTAACTTTTTCTCCCCAGTTTCAACAGGTCATTTTTCACAAAGTCAATATTATCCGCAATGGACACATCATTCATCAGCTGACTCCATCCGCTATAAAAACAGCGGATGAGGAATCAGAGTCTCAGGATTATGTATACAATGGCACCAGGAGAGCATTTATCATATTAAAAAATGTCCTGAAAGGTGATCAGATAGATATTTCTTATTCCGTTACGGGTTTTAATCCGGTCTTT
Organism: Puia sp.; assembly: GCA_036496825.1. Taxonomy (GTDB): domain Bacteria; phylum Bacteroidota; class Bacteroidia; order Chitinophagales; family Chitinophagaceae; genus Puia. Next base: position 5,272 of record DASXKM010000393.1, read on the forward strand.
AACGGACTATATTCTGGTGAGTATTATTTCTACAACAACACCGCGGTTTCAAATTATTGTCTGACATAT
>DASXKM010000394.1:0-6217 GCA_036496825.1 Puia sp.
ATGCAGTCGAACACACCAACGACGGACTAAAAGAAACGGCCAGACTGATCCCTTCCATGAATGTTAATCTGAATGTAAAACCGGAAGAATTGCGAAGAGATGAATATCTCAAGGACAAATTCACCACTCCGGAATTAAAACGGTTTATAAACATGGAAGAAATCCGCGGCTCAGAAGGCCTGAGTACATATAAAGAAGAGAGATACCACCGCGATGCAACACCATTTTCTGTAATTATTTTAACTATGATCGCCGCCGTTATCGCTACAAGAAAAGTGAGAGGCGGAAGTGGAGTGCTGTTGGCCGCGGGATTAGTGATGGCTGCAGTATTCGTGATCATGGATAAATTTTCCGTCACCTTTGCCACGAAGGGCAATTTCTCGCCCATGCTTGCGGCCTGGATGCCAAATATCATTTTTAGTTTCGTGGCCGTATGGCTTTATTGGAAAGCCCCTAAATAAGAAAGGAACCCGGAAGATCTGAATAATCGGATCCAACGATTTGTTCCTCCAGCTATCATGATTTAACTTTAGCAACTCAATCAGATCATCTTTTAAACGCACGTCATGCCCATTAAAGAAAGGTTTAAAGTCAAAGCAGATATTCTCAGTGCAGAGATAAAAGATATCCTGAAAGAACATGGCTCCAGAAAAATCGGAGAAGTAATGTTATCCCAGATTTACAGCGGCATGCGCGGTATGACCGGACTGGTTACGGAAACTTCATTATTGGATCCGAAGGAGGGAATTCGTTTTCGCGGTTATTCCATACCTGAACTGCAGGAGAAACTGCCTCATTCTGCCGGATGCGGCGAACCATTGCCGGAAGGTTTATTCTACCTCATGCTGTTGGGAGAACTTCCTCAGGAAAAAGATGTGCAGGAGCTTTCGGCCAACTGGCAACGTCGGAGTCATGTACCAAATTACGTTTTTGATGCCATTGAAGCGTTGCCCGTTTCGTCGCATCCCATGACCCAGTTTGTGGTTGCCATTATGGCCCTGCAAACAGAAAGTGTGTTTGCAAAGAAATATGCCGAGGGCATGAATAAAAAGGACTACTGGGAATACACGTTTGACGATTGCATGAACCTGATTGCACGTCTGCCAAGAGTAGCCGCTTATATCTACCGGCGTAAATATAAAAACGGGGATCATATTCAGCCAAACGGATTGCTTGACTGGTCGAGTAATTTTGCTCATATGCTGGGTTATAAGGATGAAACCTTTCATGAGCTCATGCGGTTGTATATGACCATACACGCGGATCATGAAGGCGGAAATGTAAGCGCTCACACAACTCACCTCGTAGGTTCGGCCCTCAGTGATCCTTATCTGAGTTTTGCCGCCGGAATGAACGGACTCGCAGGCCCCCTGCACGGCCTTGCAAATCAGGAAGTGATCAAATGGATCCTTGAACTTCGTGAGGAGCTGAAGACTGAACTCCCCACCAAAGAACAAATAGTTGCCTATGTGAAAAAAACATTGAGTGAGGGTAAGGTTGTTCCGGGTTACGGCCATGCGGTATTGCGAAAAACGGATCCGCGATTTACGGCCCAGATGGAGTTTGGCAAAAAACATTTACCGGATGATGCATTGGTAAAAACCGTTTGGAATATATACGAAGCTGTTCCACCCGTGTTGCAATCGATGGGAAAAATAAAAAACCCATGGCCGAATGTAGATGCGCATAGCGGAGCACTGCTGGTACATTTTGGATTGAAGGAATATGAATTCTATACTGTTTTGTTTGGCGTCAGCCGTTCCCTCGGTGTTCTGGCAAGTCTTTGCTGGGATCGCGCCCTGGGTTATTCACTGGAAAGACCCAAATCGGTGACAACTGAAAATGTGAAGGGCTGGCTCGCGGGGAAAGAAGAAATCTGGGGGGAATAAGTGTGGTGAGTGTGGAAGAGTAAAAATGAAGAAAGTGGGAGTTGAAAAAAGCAAATGGCGGGGAGGAAACGTTTTATAGGTTTCATTTTCACGTTATCATTGACAATAAACCGGATATTCTTCCTGCTGATAATAAAAATCTGGGAATATCGTATGTAACGATATATACATTGTTAACCCCGCCTGAAATCGAGCATTAATTGGTTTTTACAGGTTGATAAAAAAACCCTTGTGTGGAGGCCTCAGATTTGCAAATTGTCATTTGCAAATTTAATTTTGAATTCATACACTTTCCACCCTTCCACCCTCACCACACGAATGTAGCGCCTGAATAATATCATTTAAAATATCCTCCCGATGCTCCAGACCGCATGAAATGCGTATAAGCCCGGGCGTTATATTTACCAGAAGTCTTTCCTGCTCAGTGAGTTTCGCATGTGTGGTACTCGCCGGATGCGACGCGATGCTGCGGGTATCGCCCAGATTCGCAGTACGCGACAGCATTTTTAGATTGTCCAGAAACTTTTTGCCGCTTTCCAGACCGCCTTTTAATTCAAAACAAAAAAGACCGCCACCGTTTTTCATTTGTTTTTTTGCGATGGCATATTGCGGATGGGATTTTAGGAAAGGATACTTTAGCCAGCTGATGGCCGGATGATTTTCCAATTTTTCCGCGAGATATTGAGCATTCGAAGCGTGACGCTCCATACGGACTTCAAGTGTTTCCAGACTCCGGCTGAGAACCCATGCGTTAAAAGGAGACATTGAAGGTCCTGTGCTCCGGCAGAAAAGATAAATTTCATGAATCAGTTTCTCGCTGCCCAGAACAATTCCCCCAAGCACGCGACCCTGCCCGTCAAGCCACTTCGTGGCCGAATGCAAAACAAGATCTGCGCCGAACTCAACAGGCAACTGACCGATGGGCGTTGCGAAACAATTGTCAACACAACAAATCAATCCATTTTTTTTTGACAGTTCACCGGCGATTTGAAGGTCAATCAGATCCAGCCCGGGATTGGTGGGCGTTTCGAGATAGATCATTTTGGTATTCTTCTGAACGGCTGCCTCCCAGGAAGCCATGTCGCCGGCTGGCACATAGGTATATTCTATCCCGTATTTCGGGAGAATTTTGGTAATTACCGTGTGGGTGCTTCCAAAAATGGCATTGCAGGAAATCAGGTGATCACCAGACTTCAGAAAGCTGAGAAAGGTTGCAAATACGGCGCTCATGCCCGAAGCCGTGGCAAATCCCGACTCCATGCCCTCCAGCACGCACATCCGGTCTGTAAATTCCTGTACGGTAGGGTTTGAGAACCGGCTGTAAATGTTATCATCGGTTTCATCCGCAAAGGCGGCCCGCATTTCTTCTGCGTTGTCGAAACTGAAACTGCTCGTAAGAAAAATCGGAGAGGAATGTTCCATCTCATTGGTTTGCTCAACGCGCGTGCGAATCATTTTGGACACAGGGTGTATGGACATATGGGCATATTTAGTTTGTTTAGGATATGATTTTTGTTTGCCAGTCAATTTTGCAACCAGCATCCCTCAGCGTAGCAGCAACTGAACAATACTTTTCGATGGAGAGCGCACAGGCTCTCTGGGCTTTCTCGGCATCGACCGGTCCCTTCAATTCAAATATAATTTTAATATATTTCCATTTTGTGGCCTCTTTACCTTCTTCTCTTTCCCCATCAATCGAAATGCGGAAGCCTTCTACCGTCTGCTTCTGCTTCTTTAATATTGAAACAATATCGATCCCGCTACAGCTTCCAAGTCCCATTAAAAGCATCTGCATGGGACGGATGCCGAAATCAAGACCGCCGCTTTCCGGACTCGAATCCATTTTAACGGTGTGGCCACTGGCATCTTTTCCTTCAAATCCGTAATCGTTGCTAACCCGGAGAACTTCAACATGGATCATAAAAAGATTTTTGCAAAGGTAATTCATGCATGTACTTATTTTGCATCCATAAAATTTGAATCGGCAGCATGGAGGAATTTCACAGGTATCAGCCGTTTCCACTGGAAAACGGCCAGGTTTTACCGGATATCCGGATAGGTTATCACACCTATGGCAATCTGAATGCGACGGGAGACAATGTTGTCTGGATTTGTCATGCACTCACAGCGAATTCGGATGTCATTCGCTGGTGGCCGGGTATGGTGGGTGAACATCGTTACGTGGATCCTGAAAAACATTATATTGTTTGTGCCAATATCATCGGATCCTGTTATGGCAGCTCCGGTCCGCTGACGGAAGATCCGGCTACGGGCAACAAGTATTACAGTAGCTTCCCACAAGTTACCATCCGGGACATGGTAAAGGCACATATCCTTTTACGAAAGTATCTGGGTATAAAAAAGATTCACCTGCTCATGGGCGGAAGTATGGGTGGTTACCAGGCATTGGAATGGGCACTTATGGAACCTGCTATTATCCAGGATCTTTTTCTCATCGCCACTTCTGCCGCGGAAAGCGCCTGGGGAATTGCTGTTCATACTTCGCAGCGGCTGTCAATTGAAGCGGATTCAACCTGGTTAAACCGACAGTCTGATGCAGGAGCTACAGGTCTGCGGGCAGCCAGAGGAATCGGGATACTTACGTACCGCAATTATGCCATCATGAAAGAAAAACAATCGGATCCGGAAATAAATAAACTGGATAATTACCGGGCTTCCTCTTATATCTCTTATCAGGGAAACAAACTTTCCCGTCGTTTTAATGCCTTCAGCTACTGGCTGCTGACAAAGGCGATGGACAGTCATAATATTGCGCGGAATCGCGGCGGAGATCTCAAAAAAGTGTTGTCCTCAATACCTCAGCGGACTTTAATTGTTGGCATCACCAGTGATATTCTTTGCCCGCTTGCCGAGCAGGAATTCCTCGCGGTCAATATGCCGAACAGCACGCTGATCTCCATTGACTCCCTCTATGGGCATGATGGATTTATGGTGGAAACGGAAAGAATCGGACATTGCCTGAAAGAATGGATGTCGTAGTAGTTATTAATTATCAGTTATTAGTTATTAACGTTAATTTCAGAAGGCTGAAAGTGACTAAATTATGCATCAGTTAATAACTAATAACTGATAATTAGTTCAAACTAAGTCTTCCCTGGTAGTATTCCAGGATTTTTGTCCTGAAAATATAATTGTAACGGGCAGCGCTGAGATTTGTATTGGCGCGGTCGTAATTGTTTTTTGCGATCACATAATCCACGGAAGTAATCACACCTGCATTAAAACGTATCTCGGCTGTACGGAAAGATTCTCCGTAGGCATGAACCTGGTCAACGTAGCCCTTATATTGCCCATAGGCGGAGCGCAGATTCTGCCAGGCTTGCTCCACCAGTTGTTGCAGCTGATTGCGGGAAGCATTTGAAAGCACTTTTGCGTTTTCATAATTCAGCTTGGCAGTTTTTACATTATTTCTTGCTGATAAATAATTCAGGATTGGAATATTTAATTGTAATCCGACCGTTTGGAAACGGTTATTCTTTACCTGGTCTCCAAAAGAAGTTTTTTGTGTTGCAAGCGCAGTTGTGTAAACATCCACATTCGGTGTGCCGGGTATATAGTAGCCGGTTTGCGTTGGAAATTCCGTACCAGGAATGTTGGACGTTGCAATGCTTGAATAATTTGAGTTCAGATTACCAAATAAATAGAGCGTGGGATATAATTTGCCCCTGGCAACGGCGATACTTTTCTGAAATGATTGTACGCGCAGATCTGTTGCCTTGATATTCGGAATCACCTGCAAAGCGGTTTGAAATATGCTGTCTGAAGAGGTACGCAGTTCACTTACATCCGCATTCATATTAACCGCTTCATAAGTTGCATCTTTTTGATAAGGTACATTGAGTACAGTGAACAGGTTGACCTTGGACGTTTCCAGTGCGTTGACTGCATTGACCACATTCACCTGGTCGCTCGCATATTGTCCCTTCAAATCATATAATGTGGCAGGCGGAATGGCGCCTTGCTGGTTCTGAATTTCAAGCCGGGCCACCTGTGCGGAATCTACGGAAGCCTGGCTCTGTGCAATGTCCAATAATTCCTGATTGCTCAAAACTGTAAGATAGGAGAGGATCACGCTGAGGGTGATATTATCTTTCTGCTGCTGCAGATCCATCTTGCTGGCATTATAAAAAAGACGGTTTTGTTTTATGGCATTTTGCAGTGACAGGCCGTTAAACAGAACCAGGTTACCATTCAGTTGATAACTTCCCGACCCGTTTTGAACATCCACATATGCGTTATTGACATTACTAATGCTGCGGCCGTAGTTATTTTGCTGCGAAATCGTACCGTTAATCTGTGGAAGTAAA
>DASXKM010000395.1:0-1738 GCA_036496825.1 Puia sp.
ATGGCAAAATACCGGATGGCACACTGCACGCTTATAATGAACAGGGAAAACTTGATTCCATTACAATTTTTGTTGATGGAAAAAGAAACGGGAATTCCTGGAAATTTTATGGCGACAGCCTGAAGCAACGTATCCGATATACCTATAAAGATGATTCCCTGATCGAAGTACTTGATCCCAATAAAGCAAAAAAAGACAGTGTAGTCTCATATAAGGATGAAAAGGAATCGGAATACCGCGGCGGTCTTGCCGGCTGGCAAAAATTCCTGATCAAAAACATCCAGTATCCGGATCGCGCAATGAATGGAAACGTCGAGGGTCAGGTGATCGTCTTTTTTATTGTAGATGTTAGCGGTAAAGTGATTGAACCCTATATTTCCAGTTCCGTTGAATATTCCCTGGATGAAGAAGCTTTGCGAATCATCAATAAATCAGGAGTCTGGGTTCCCGCTTATCAAAACGCACACAATGTAAAATCCTACAAATCGCAGCCTATTAATTTCAGGCTTCAATGATATTATAAAATTTGAAGCAGTGAGCTGGTACAGCGATGCCTGAACTGGCAAGGACCGTGATTCACAAAGAAGGCGTGAAATTAATCAGTATGTGGATTGCACAGATGCATAAGTAAACTAACATGAAAGAAACCAATACACTCATCATAGGTGCCAGTATTTCCGGACTGGCTTCGGCAGGATGTCTGAAAAGAGCGGGAATCGATTATTTTATTATTGAAAAATGCGGGCAGGTTGCGGCACCATGGCGAAATCACTACGAACGTCTGCACCTGCACACCAATAAAAAACTCTCCACACTACCGTATAAAAAATTCCCATCCAATATTCCACTTTATCCGACGAGGCTGGAAGTGATAAAATATATGGACGAATACCGGCAGCAATTTGATATTCAACCGCTCTTTCATACCGAAGCGATCTCCATTTCCAGAAACAGAGATTTTTGGGTCACAGAAACGAATCAGGGAACATTCATTTCCCGAAACCTGATCATGGCAACGGGATCATCCGGATTACCAAGGGCTATTCGAATCGAAGGTCAGGATTCATTCCCGGGAACCATTTTACATAGCAGTAAATATAAAACGGGAAAAAATTTCTCCGGCCAACGCGTACTCGTGATTGGATTTGGAAATTCCGCCTGTGAAATCGCCATAGATCTTCATGAACAGGGTGCATATCCTGCCATGTCAGTACGCTCTGCGGTGAATGTTTTACCGAGGGATGTGTTTGGCATTCCGGTGCTGCAGCTCGGATTACTGATATCCTTCCTTCCCGCCCGGCTGGCTGATAAATTAAATGCTCCGTTAATCAATGCCCTGACGGGAGATATTCGAAAACTCGGCCTGAGAAAACTTCCTTACGGTCCGCTGGAACAAATAAAAAAAGATCAAAGTGTGCCGCTGCTGGATGCCGGCACCCTTAAACTGATCCGTGATGGACACTGTCGTATCTATCAGGGCGTCGAACTGATAGAAAACAGAAAGGTGTTTTTTTCCGACGGAAATATGGCTGAATTCGATTCTATCATTGCGGCCATCGGCTATGACAAGGGATTCGAACAAAATATTCTCCATGTTGATCCGAAACGATTCAGGGATCTGGATGTCAGCGTGAATAGGCAAAAATATTTTGGGGAGGACGGGTTGTATTTCTGTGGCTTCTTTATCTCACCGACCGGGCAGATCCGCGAAATTGCTTTGGACGCCCGGAAAATCGTA
>DASXKM010000396.1:0-2331 GCA_036496825.1 Puia sp.
AAATTACTCCACACATTCGGGAGCAAAAAGTTTGGCCTTATATTCTATCTTTGCAGGTCATTTATGAAATGGATAAACGCTGACTTTATCGGGATAGGTGCGTCTCTTGCCTGTGCGGTCCATTGCGCCGTTTTGCCTCTGTTCCTGTCCGGATTGTCCATTTTCGGGGTAAATATCATCCACAATTTCTGGTTCGAAACTGGTATGATCGGGTTGGCATTTTTGATTGGAGTCCTGTCCCTGCGCCATGGATTCAGGGCACATCACAGGAGTCCGGTACCGTTCCTGCTTTTTACAGGAGGTATACTTTTTCTGTTAGCCAAGCAGTATTGGCATGATTATGAGCTGATTTTGTTGCCTTTTGCCCTTATTTTGATCATTTCTGCCCATATTTTCAACTTTCGCTATACCCGGATTGTCATTGAAGGAGAGAATGCCGGTGGTAAGAAAGTCTGACTTCATATCACTTTAGGCTTTTAATTGATTAAATTTGCATTTCAACCAAGCGATATGATAAAAACAGGAAATCCGGTCATCAGTATTTATACGGAAATGACACCAAACCCCGAAACCATGAAGTTTGTCGCTAACAAACTTCTTTATCCGGGGAAAAGTATTGATTTTCCGGATGTAGAGTCGGCAAAGCCGTCACCGCTTGCTGTTGAGCTGTTTGGATTCCCTTTCATAAAAAGTATATTTATTGCCAGCAACTTCGTTACGCTGACAAAGACTTCTGATACAGATTGGGCGGATGTAATTCCTTCTATCCGCCAGTTTTTAAAGGATTACCTGGAAGATGGCAAACCGGTGGTCAATGAAGAAGAAATTACAGTTGCGCATACTGATGGCAATGCCATTGGGGCAGATGATGATGACGTAGTAAAAAGAATCAAGGAACTTCTCGAAAGTTATGTAAAGCCGGCCGTTGAAATGGATGGTGGCGCCATACAGTTCAGAAGTTATAATGAGGGTGTGGTCAACCTGATGCTGCAGGGTTCCTGTTCCGGTTGTCCTTCTTCCATGATCACCCTGAAAGCCGGTATTGAAGGCATGATGAAACGCATGATTCCCGAAGTGAGGGAAGTGGTTGCTGAAGCAGAGTAATGCAACAGGTCATAGCGCAATTCCTGAACGACATTCACCATTCTACGTGGCTTGAGTTTATCGCCGTCACATTGGGGATCGCCAGCGTCATTTTTTCACGCAAAGAAAATATTCTTGTTTATCCTGTCGGCATGATCAGCACGGGCATGTTCGTACCGTTGTATATTATTAATGGATTGTATGCTGATGCATCTGTGAATTTATATTATACCGTGATGAGCATTATCGGATGGATTATGTGGTCCCGCAAGGCCGAAGGAAAGGTTATGCTGCACATTACGGCTTCTACGAAAAAAGATTGGAGAAATACATTCATCTTTTTCTTTGCTTGCTGGATCATATTATATCTTTTACTCAGAAATTTTACCAATAGTACTGTACCGGTAGCAGACAGTTTCACTTCCGGGGCTGCATTCACCGGAATGTGGCTGATGAATAAAAAGAAGCTGGAAAACTGGACCTGGTGGATCATCACCAATCTCGCCTCCATTCCCCTAAACTTTTATAAACATCTTGTTTTTGCAAGTTTTCAATACGTGGTTTTTCTGATCCTTGCGGTTATGGGTTATATTACCTGGAGAAACAAACTTCAGCATGCCGCCGCTTAAAAAGATTGTGGTTATCGGTCCTGAATCAACAGGCAAAAGCACCCTTTGCGAGCAACTGGCTGACCATTTCAAAACAGAATGGGTACCCGAATTTGCCAGGAATTATTTATTGGAAATCAGGCGTTCCTATACATATGAAGATCTGCTTTATATCGCGGAGGCGCAGGTGGAACAGGAAGACCGTATTTGCGCATCTGTAAAAACCCCGTTGGTATTGATCGATACCGACATGTATGTGATGAAGGTATGGTGCGAGTATGTTTTTAAAAAATGTCATGGTTTTATACTCGATCAGATTGCGGTAAGAAAATATGACGGCTATCTGCTCTGCAATACTGACCTTCCCTGGGTAGAAGATGAACTAAGGGAATATCCTGATCTGGAATCGAGGGAACGATTATTTTATATGTACAAAGATCTGATGGTTAATCAGTCTACACCCTGGATCGAAATTTCCGGAAACTATGAGCAAAGATTGCAAAAAGCGATACATTTCATAAGTGTGGCGAATGTAAAAGCGTAGGAAGGTAGGAATTCAAAATTAATAAAGGAAATGACAATGTGATATTGAATTACATTTCAATTGCAAACGAAAATAGCATTGTTCCAGAAGACGGTA
>DASXKM010000397.1:0-6843 GCA_036496825.1 Puia sp.
AAGATTACGAATAACAGTATACCGACAGAAATAACGATTTTGTCTAATTTTTCACTATTGATATACCGATTACTCAGACTATATAAGGTTAATCCGAAAAAGCCCCCAAAAGTATTTGTAATTACATCTGTTATATCCGTAGCACCGATTGCAAAAATATATTGAACTAATTCAGCGGTAACGCTAAAGGCCAATATGAATGCCAGTTTATTAAAAAACCGGACTTTTTTGAAATTGACACTCAAAAGAAGGCCAAAAGGAATAAAGAATGCACAATTCATGATCATCTCTCCGTAATTTATTCTTCCATTTACGATTGAAGGAGCGGCAAATGGAATCAGGTTGAGACTTCTGTGATGATATTGAAGCACTTTCGAAATATTGAATGAAAATTTAAATAACACCAGCCAGATCATGATCGCTATGTATAAAGCGAGTAATCCTTCTGACAAAAATTTTCTCATATAATATTCCCTCCTAAAAAATGATATACACTTAAAGGTAAATGACAAAGAGCGCTAAAGAAATACTTATTCTCAGGAGCGCTTCGGTGTATTAAATATTAATTGGACGCATCGCGGGTAAGAATTATATTCAATCACTATTTCATAAGATAAAAATGTTGTTTGAAGCGAATCTATTCCATTGATTTTACGCGGGGACTGGTAATGATCATTATGACGCTGGATCATACAAGGGACTTTCTGCATGTCAATTCCATTATACAAAACCCCACGGATCTGTCCACGACCACGCCGCTCCTTTTTTTTACACGCTGGATTACACATTTATGTGCACCCATCTTTGTATTTCTGTCCGGATTATCGGCATGGCTTTCTTTAAAAAACCGTTCCGATGCCCGCGAGAACAGACGCTTCCTGTTTAAAAGAGGAATATGGCTGATCATCCTGGAGTTTAGTTTTGTCAACTTTGCCCTATGGATGGATATACAGTTCCGTACATTAATATTCGAAGTAATAGGCGCCATTGGTGCCGGCTTTATCATCCTTTCGCTTCTTTATAAATTCCCGCCGAGGATATTAGGCATAACAGGCATAATCATTATTTTCTTACATGACCTTTTTTCGCCGGCCATGTTATCCTCCATTCCCGCATTAAAATTTATTGAATCACTCTTCATCACAAATGGTGTTTTTCAACCAGATCCTCATCTGTTGTTCATTATTGGTTATCCGGTATTACCCTGGCTGGGAATCATGCTGGCAGGGTTTGCCTGCGGCCGGCTTTTCGATTACCCGGATGAGGTCAGGAAAAGAATATTTCTTCGTACAGGACTTGCCGCACTGGCGCTTTTTATTATTATTCGTTTCTCAAATATTTATGGAGATCCCTCGCCCTGGCTTGTTCAGAAAGATTCTGTTTTTACGTTTCTTTCCTTCATGAATATCACCAAGTATCCTCCTTCCCTTTTGTTTACCCTGGCCACATTGGGCATCATGTTTCTGTTTTTATTTCTTTCTGAAGGGAAAAATAATAAATTTACGCAGGTCGTATCCGTCTATGGGAAGACGCCGCTTTTCTATTTCCTGTTGCATTTATATATTATACACCTCGGCATGTTCCTCATGGTATTTTTGCAGGGCTTCCATGCAAAGGATCTGCAATTTGGTTTTGCGAAAGTCGGCAGACCGGCGGAAGGTTCGGGAATCGGATTACCATCTGTGTACCTGGCATGGTTGGCTGTACTAATACTGACATATCCTTTGTGCCGGAGGTACGGTCTTTACAAATCGTCGCACCGGGACAACAAGTGGCTGCGGTATCTTTAAAAACTGATCGCGCGGGTATCAATTCGCATTATCAACCTGGAAAACCATTCTGATGGTTTGCTGTACCAAATGATCTCTTTCATACGAGGCGTCTGCACTAACAATACCAATCGCCGGATTTACGTCCAGGGCTCCGGCGAGTGTGACGCCAAAAACAACATCCACTTCAAATCGATTCGCTCCCGAAGGTCCGATGTATACGTTCTTGATGGATTTAAAAGCATTTGCGGAACTGATGATTAGTTTACCCAATTCGTAATCCGGTGTTTTTGTTTTTGTGGCAGCATAGAAACTTTTGCTTTTTGTTGTATCTGCCAGATTGAAAGTGATCGTCGATTCTCTCAAAGTAGTTCTCCTGATGTCCGCTTTAAAAATCAATACTTTTATATTACCGTCAGCAACAGAAGTATTCGTCACATCAAATACGACATCTGCCTGAATTACTTTTATCCTGTTAGAATTTCCCAGGGCATTGACAGCATAATCATATTGCGCTTTAAGTTCATTCATAATCGTGTCGAGGGGAATTTCAACATCCTGTTTTGGGAAACCACTAACATATACCGGCTTTTTGCAGCAGGATTGAATTGACAATACCAGGCACACGATTGCAAAAAACAAATTAGTTTTCATAAAATGGTTTAATGTTGATTAGAGAGTTGACCTTTTAAGTCAACAGAAAATCGTTTCCTCAAAATTAGATAAAACTCAATGCTCAGGCAAGGCTGCAGGATGCTCGCGGGAATGAACCATCGGTTCTATAGATATCGTTAAGTCCGGCTCGACCGTTATGGAGCTGCCTTCTTTTTCCACGAAATACATGTCGATGTCGCCGATATTTTTTGCTGAGATTTTTCCTCGATAGAAGCACCTGAACTTTTCTTTCACAAGGTGGTAAGTGGCTTCGGATATATTCACCATGCCCGGCTGGCCGCTACTTTCAATCCGGCTGGCAATGTTTACGGTGCTACCCCAAATATCATAAGCATATTTTCTCTTTCCTACCACACCTGCCACAACGGGACCAACATGAATGCCAATCCTTAATTCCCAGGCAGGCATATTTAAATGGCTTCTTTCTTCATTAAAGTTTTTCATCCAGTCTCTGATTTCCAATCCGGCACGTACGATATTCACCGCATGAAAATCATTTTCTGTCGGAATACCACCCGCACACATATATGAATCACCAATCGTTTTTATTTTTTCGAGATGGTATTTGTCAATAATATCGTCAAAAGCCATAAAGCAGGCATTCAATTCTGAAACGACCTCCTGTGGCGAGAGCGCATCCGCAATCAGTGTAAACCCTTTGAAATCTGTAAAAAGAACCGAAACCTGCTCGTAGAATCTTGGAGTGGCCGTTCCGGTCATCTGTAGTTCGGCGGCGACTTTAGAAGGCAGGATATTCAACAGCAATCCCTCAATTTCAGCTTTCTGTGTGTCGAGGACTTTATTCGTTTTCACTTTCCTCCGGTAATTTCCGTATATCACAAAAGCGATGATAAATATCAGGACCAGCGCCGCGGTAATAAATGCCTTCTGGATTTTTTGACTTCTGATATCAAGCTCCTGGATTGCCTTGTCTTTTGTCAACAGATTGATTTGGTTCTGCCGGCTCTGGATTTCAAAATTCCCCTGCAGTGCCGTGAGCTTGTCGGCCAGTGTCTGGTTATTGATGGTATCTGTCAGGGCGCTGAACTGTTTCTGATATTTGAAAGCCTTATTATAATCTCCAAGCTTCGAGTAAGTCATCGCCATGCCCGCATAAGCAGAATCTAATTCCTTATAGGCCGGTATAATCCGCGCTACAGAATCCGCCTGCTTGTAGTAACTCAGTGCTGAAGGATAATCCGCTTTTTTCAGGTGTATTCCCGCCAGCGCAATCAATGCCTGGGCCATATAAAGTTTCGAATCGAATTTCCGGGCAATCTCATATGATTCCTGATCATACCGAATGGCATTTTCGAAATCTCCCTTTCTCGCATACACAAGACCAATACCGCGGAGCGGCACCGGCATATCGATGGTATTCGAATATGCTTTTACAGATTCGTAATAGTAATATAATGCCGAATCTTCCTTATTGAGGGTGCGGTATATTTCACCGAGGTTGAAGCTGGCGGCACCCAGGATCACTTTGTCCCCGATGCCTTCACTGATCAGGAGTGCCTTCAGAAAAAATCCAAGGGCTTTTCCGGTGGTTGCTCTTTTGTTCAGATAAACGTTTGCAATATTGGAATAGGCAGCAGCGATATCTCCTTTATCACTGATTTTTTCGGCGATGTCCAGAGAATTAAAATAATTTTCGAGTGCTTTATCATCAGATCCGTTTGTATAATACACGGTTCCAATATTGCTCAGCATTCGGGCCTTACTTTCCTGATCACCGATTGAATCATACACACGGAGGGACTCGCCATAATATTCAAGTGTGGCCGGTGTGTTCCCCTGAAAAAAATAAGCGATTCCAATATTTTTCAATGCCCTCGCACGCCCGGGAGCATAGTTGATTTTTTGCGCCAGTTCCAGCGCCTGTATAGCATATTGCTTTGCCTTTTCGGTCGAGGAATTCAGATAAAAACCACTCAGCTGAATATACAACTGGATCCTGGTGGTGTCTTCTTTTGCAGTAGTCAGGATTTGTCTTAAACTATCAGCCGTACGATCCTGTGAAACTGCCCTGAAAGAAGAAAACAATATGAACAGCAGATATATTGGCTTTTTGAATTTCATAGTCCGTCTGTTACCTCACAAAATTAATTCTCAGTTATATATCAGTTATATTTTGATGACGCGGAATACCCTCCATTGCTTATCCACCTGCACGCGAATGAAATACATACCAGTGCTGAGTCTGCTCAGATCCACTTTTACGCTGTGTGCTGATAATTCCTTGCTGGCGGCTTCATACAACTTACCATATGCATCTGTTATAGGCATGGTGTTTGAAGTCACACTGCCCGTCTTAAGATTTATTGTTACGTATCCTTTTGTCGGGTTCGGATAAACGGCAGCTTCAGGATCTGTTAGGACTACAGAATCTTTTACTCCTGCAGAATCTGTTAAAGCTACAATTTCTAAGGTAGAATTCGATGACTGTTCGCCAGCGCTTAACGTTCCTGTTCCTGAACTGCACTTGGATGAGGTGGAACTGGCAACGGCAGCAACGGACGTACTATGGTTTCCATTATAAGTAATGAGGGTCCAGGTTAGTTTCGATCCGTCAAAATAAATTCTGAACTGACCACTGCCTACCAGGAATACTGCCGGCGGCTGACCAGAATAACGTCCGGAAGTTGCTATCAGATTATTGTCGCCTACCGCAACATAAACAGCAGTTGCGTTGGGATTATTATATGAGAAATTGGCTGCATAGGCGAAGCCGGAAGGATCATTCACCAGCGGTTCCACACAATCCAGTTTGGGCACTACATTTTTGCCGTTCTTATTATTTACATACAATGTGCCGGTCTGATAACTGATGGCATAGTTATTCTGGTAAGTCAATTTCAAATTATAAGGCGTAACCGTATACGTGCCCGGATTGTTGCTGACAAATGTCGGACTGACAGTATACAGCGGCCCTGAAATAACGGTATTGCTTTCGCCATTCTTAAAACCGGTGATGGTAGATGTAAAGGCAGGCAGCTTGTCTCCTGAACTGATACCCGCATCATTCGCCTTCACCGTAAGAGGAGCCGGCGTAATGGTTAATGTGCCTCCGGTGGTTTGCATTGCATAATTTCCTGATGACCCACCGGTTAATGTGATCGGATAAGTACCCACCGGCGTCGTTGCCGT
Source organism: Puia sp. (assembly GCA_036496825.1). GTDB lineage: Bacteria > Bacteroidota > Bacteroidia > Chitinophagales > Chitinophagaceae > Puia. The sequence goes on from DASXKM010000397.1 coordinate 5,595, forward strand.
GGCAGTAGTGGATGCGACGGGCGGTGTAATTTTAGAGGGATCATCACCAGTCAAAAATCCACTGTATGAAATGGCAAAGACGGGATTCGGATCTCCATAAACTCTCGAAGTATCCCTTACGGTCACCGTTAACGGAGTTTTATTAACCACCAGATTTCCCTTCACATAGTTTAATGTATAATTCGCAGGAGCAATCAGACTGGCACCGGATGGAACAATTTTATATTTTCCGGAAGTGATAGTGCTTCCTGCCGGATTTCCCAATGTATCTGTGAGCGTGTGCGTTGGTAAAACAGAAAAAGTATTTCCGATAGAATCCAGATACTGGAAACCTGAAACTGAATCGCTGTAAACAGGCGGAGTTCCAAAGATTGTAGTTGTATCCAAAGCCCTGATAGTTAGTATCGCAGGACGTATGGTGAGATGACCCAATCCGTATGTGATATTAAAATTGTCTGAGAGCATGGCACCCGGCACGATCGTATTTACTCCCGCCGTGATTCCGGTGATCATATTGAGCGACTTCAAATCAAAAGCAGCGCTGGATGAGAGGTCCGTTGTGTCAATAATGACTGCGAGATTGCTGTTGCTTGTGTCCGTAACATTCGCGCCGTTGAGGACAGGAGCGCTTCTCGTAATCGCCTGGCCGTTGATCACTGCTGTTCCGCGCGTAATGGCCTGACCACTCAACAGGGCTCTGCCATTTACCATGGTGACATTGGCAGAATCCGCTTCGTAATTAAAAATCGTTTGTACCGGCACATTCACGACCGTTTGTAATGTGTCATAAATAATCGGAATATTTCGTGTGATCGCCTGACCCCTGGTAATTGCCTGACCTCTCGTAATCGCCTGACCACTCGCGAGCATACTCAGCTGATTCAGGTCAGCGTCTGTCAACGTTTGGTCCCTGGTGATTGCTTGTCCGCTCACGAGCGCGATAATGGTATCATTCAGATTTGATTCATGGATGGTTTGTATGGTATCCAGAAATGATACTTTGTCTGCAACCGCTATATTCGAATCAGGATAGGTATAGTTGAATGAAAAATTGGAAATGATATCTCCATAGCCAACAGTTGTATCCCTCGGTGTGATCAGCAAAGGCATTTTATTGATCGACAAAATGCCGTCGGTGAATATATAATTGTATGTTTCTTTTAATCCGATATCAACCGGATCGGAAAGATTCAGCGCCCGGTGCATCGATGGCCTTACAAAATAACTGCCCACATTGGAATTATGGGAT
>DASXKM010000398.1:0-6161 GCA_036496825.1 Puia sp.
GTTCATGACAGATGCTCATGCATACGCACCTCTTATACAGAAAAGAGACGGTCAGGATATTTTTCATACCAGTTTTGAAGAATTATATCCATACAAAAAACTGGATAGTTTATCGGGAAAAGATTTTATGTATTCACCGGTACTTACCAGGACCGGTCATAACACCTGGATCGCGATTACGGAATCGGATCTCGATGATTACCCGGGTATGTTTCTTCAGGGGACATCCGGAAATGTTCTGCAGGCGGCGTTTGCCGGATATCCTTTGGAAGAAAAGATACAGGACGGCGAGTATCCCGAAATGATCGTAAGCAAACGGGCTGATTATATCGCAAGAACAAAGGGCTCCAGATATTTTCCCTGGCGGGTCATGCTGATTGCGCGACAGGATAAGGATCTGCCAGCGAATGATCTGGTTTATCGTCTCGCTTCTGAAAGCACCATTAGCGAGACTGACTGGATCCATCCCGGCAAGTGCACCGACGAATGGATCATCGATATCAATTTATTTAATGTGCCCTTCCGGGCAGGTATCAATACTGAAACGTATAAATATTATATTGACTTCGCGAAACGGTTTGGCTTCAACCGGATCATGATGGATGCGGGATGGAGTGATACCAGGGATCTTTTTAAAATCAATCCGCATTTAAATATGGATAGCCTCGCGGCCTATGCGAAGACGAAGGGAATCGGGATAAGTATGTGGACTCTGTCCATGACACTGGACCGCCAGCTCGACAGCGCGCTAAAACAATTCAAACGATGGGGTGTGGATTTTATCATGACCGATTTTATTGACCGGGATGACCAGAAGATGGTGAATTTTTATAAAAAAATAACGGAAGCATGCGCCAGAGAAAAAATCATGATCATGTTTCATGGTGCCTATCCGCCAAAAGGTTTCAACCGGACCTGGCCAAATAATATTACGAGAGAAGGCGTGCTCGGCAGCGAATACAATGCGTGGAGCGACAAGCCCACCGCAGCACACAATTGCACGATTCCGTTTACACGTATGCTGGCCGGGCCACTGGACTATGAACCCGGATTGCTTGATAATGCAAATCCAAAAACCTTCAAAGCCATCTGGGATAAAGTGATGAGCCAGACAACCCGCTGTCAGCAACTGGCCATGTTTATTGTATACGACAATCCGATGCAGATCTTTTCCGGAAACCCTTCGCAGGGCTTACTGGAACCGGAATTTATGGATCTGCTCGGCTCCTTCCCGACAACCTGGGACACAACAATTATTTTACAGGCTGCTGTCGCCGACCACATTGTGACAGTCAGGCGAAATGGAAGCAACTGGTATATCGCCGGCATGGCAGCTGAAAAAGGATATGACTGCAGCATTGATTTTTCCTTTCTACCCATGGGTCTGTATAAAGCAACCGTTTGTCGTGACGGTATCAACGCCGACCGCAACGCGGTGGATTATATGATAGAGAAAAAAGAAATTACAGCCGACACTCACATGAACCTGCACCTCGCGCCGGGTGGCGGTTTTGTAATCAGGCTTTTAAAAGAATAATGACCCCTGAACTGTCTCGTTCAGGCGGCCATTACTTCCAACCGCCAACTGCCAACCATCAACCAATTCACTTCTCCAAAACACTCTTCAGATTCCCCAAACTCTCTGCCATATCCTTTCCCAGCATACCCGGAATGAACAGATTCGTGAGATTCATCGGGTATTTATTCTGACCATCCATTTTCCAGATGACACGCGTCTGTCCCGCAGTAACGGGAATCGTTGTCATCGTAACCCGGGCCGTGTTTTTAAATGGTTTTTCGAATCGTACGGTGGAATCAAGCTTTGATCCTGTGTCGATATGGGTAATTTCCTGTTCGCCTTTGCCAACATTCTTCACCTGACTGTCCCAATAAGAAATAAAACCAACGGTACCATCCGTACCCTTCGAGGTTCTTTTAACCTGTGGATCCATCATCACCCATTTATTGTAATGAACCTGGTTACCCAGCATTTTCACAAAATCAAAAACAGAAAGATTCGAACGCTCAATCAAAACCTGTTTTTCAACGGTATACCGGCGGCGGATAAAAAGAGGGAAGACTAAAAATATCAATAGCAATATTACAACGATGATACCAAGGACAGTTAGCATATGATCAGTTTAGGGATTCAAAAATAATTTATTTGCTGACCAGTTTACCAGAAGATTTTTTCTCCTTGCAATCCTCGTTTAATTTTTTCCTGTGCAGGATGCCCCAGTTTCTTAACGAATCGATGACCGTTCTAAGAGATTTGCTGTGCGGTGTTAAGGAATACGTCACTCTTACCGGGTACCCATCCAGTATCTTTCTCACGACCAGGCCGTTCAATTCCAGGTCGCGTAATTCTTTCGACAACATCCTGTCCGTTATTCCGTGTACGTCCTTAGTTATATCGGTAAACCGTTTTTCGCCGAATGTTAAAGAAACGATGATCGGAAGTTTCCATTTTCCATTCAGTACATCGAGGGAATCCCTGACCGGTTTTAGCATGCTGGTGCATTGTCTATGTTCTTCTTCTGTCGCTTTTTTCATGATTTACGTTTGAGGCTTGATCCGCCATGCACTATACTTTAGTATAGTACTATATTTTATATAGCAAATCTAGTTTATTTTTGTGTCTCACCAATAAAAAATTTAAAAGATGTCAAAAACAAAATGGGTGCTGGACCCAACACATAGCGAGCTTGGTTTTAAGATAAAACACCTGATGATCACCAACGTTTCAGGTTTCTTTAACAGTTTCCAGGTAAATGGAGAAACTGAGGGTGACGATTTCAGCAAGGCAAACATCCGGTTGAAGGCGGATATGAATTCGATCCATACCAATAACGAACAACGGGATGCGCACCTTCGTAACTCAGATTTTTTTGAAGCGGATAAACATCCGGAAATGATTTTTGAATCCGTTAAAACAGAACAGATTGACAAAGAAAACTTTAGTTTATATGGTAATCTGACCCTGAAGAGCATTACCCTTCCGGTTCGGTTAAATGTTGAATACAGCGGTATCACAAAAGATCCATGGGGTGGAGAAAGAGCTGGATTTACCGTTACCGGGAAAATTAAACGCAGCGATTGGGGCGTTAATTTTAATGGCGTATTGGAAACAGGTGGCGCGATATTGGGAGAAGAAGTAAAAATTCACAGCGAAATTCAGCTGGTAAAACAGACTGAAGCAGTAGTTGCATAAAATGTAGTACATGTCAAACAAAAGAAGACTGGTAAGAAAATATAAACCGGGGGGAAACCCCGGTTTTCTCGGAGAGGGCCATATCGCCCGCGCCCTGGTACAGGGGGATTTCAGGGACACCGATCCCTTCATATTGCTGATGGATGATATGCTGGACAAGAAAACGGATGAGCCCGTTGGAGGTCCGCATCCCCATGCCGGATTTGAAACCGTCACATTAATGCTGGAAGGAGAGCTCGGTGACGAGTTGCATAAAATGCAGGCAGGGGATCTGCAGATGATGACAGCGGGTGGTGGCATCATTCATACCGAAACCATCGAGAAGAAAGCATACCTGAGGCTTTTGCAATTGTGGCTTAACCTTCCAAAAAAAGACCGGTGGACCACACCGCGCGTACAGGATATTTCAACGAATCATGTTCCGAAAAAATCCTCGGAAGGAGTGGAGCTGAAATTATACAGTGGTTCCCTGGCGGGTATTTCATCACCGGTTCTGAATCATGCTCCGGTTATCATCGCAGATATTCAGATGCGGCCGGATACATCGTACCAATTCAATCTGCCTTCATCATATTCAACATTTTTAGTTGTATTGGGCGGAGCGTTGCAGATTGGTGAAGAAAGAAAAACACTCGAACAAGACGAGGTCGGCTGGCTTGACAGATCCGCCATCGACGGGGACAGCGAATTGAATATTACTGCAGGAACATCCGGCACCCGGTTTATCCTTTATTCCGGACAGCCCCAGGGCGATCCGATCGTTTCACACGGGCCGTTTATCGCCGATACACAGGAAGATATTTCACGCTTATATCGCGAATTCCGCTCCGGAAAAATGAAACATATTTCCACCGTGGCCGGATCACAAAAAATAGTCTGGTAATACCGGAAACTATTTGGCCTGCAGGTTTCGGATATCCTCGATCACCAGGCTGTTGACCATCATGCGCGGAATAAAAAGAGTATGCGATGAAGGATCATAGGTAATATCTGCCGGGCCGGAATCCACTTCGATGGTTTTTGTTGTGTGGTTATTAAGATCATAAATGATCAACCGTCCCTTCTGACTGGAAAAACTGATCCAGTCGGAGGCAATGAGATGGGTGTTGTCATACATTTCGAGACCGTCAAAAATACCGGTGGGGCTATTTTCAAGCACTGTGAAAACCGTATCGGTGTTTTTCAGGTTCTTCCGGTATAATTTACCACCACTCATATTGGGTCCCATCCCGACTGCATACAGCGTCCCCGTCTTTTCATCATAGGTAACGCCGTTGGCTCCTTCGACGGACCCCAGAAAGCGGATAGACTTATCCGTTAGATCTACCAATAAAACCTGTCCGCTCATCGTTTCTGATACACATACATGTTTGTCATCCACCTTACACAAATCATTCAAAAATTTAGCTGAAGGAATGCCGGCTTCGAAAACCTGTTCGCCGGAACGGACATTAAATCCCACCACACGATTTACATCTGCCACATATACCACATCTTTTACCACAGCCAGGCCCTTGGGGGCGTTGAGTATTCCTTTCTGAAATTTCTGGTGGATGACTTTTCCATCCGCCGAGAGTTCGGAAATAAATCCGTTACTGTCCAGGGCCATCGGATCAGCCTTTGTGCCACCGATATTGGAGACAAACAAACGGTCGCCCGATTTGATAACACTTTCAGGTGATTCGAATCCTGAAATCGTTTTTTGTGAATAACATATAGTGCTTAGTAAAACAAATGCGGCAGAAATAAATAATGCAGGTTTCATGGAATTTTTATTGAAGTTAGTGGGGCTTTCAGGAAGCTGCGCTATCGATAGCTGCTTTCAATTGCCTTGCAGGAACCACACCACTCTGGCGCCATTTTATCTGGCCCTTTTTGAATATGATTAATGTGGGCACACTTTGTACCTGGTAGGCAGATGCGAGCGCAGGGTTTTTGTCGATGTCTACTTTGAGAATGGTCGCATCTTCACCCGTCATCGTTTTGAGTTCCTTTAAAATGGGGGGCATCATTTTACAGGGGCCGCACCATTCGGCGGAAAAATCAACCAGAACGGTTTTATCTCCATGGATGATTCCGGAGAAGGATTTATGCTGATTCTCTGTTTCCAAGATCGTTGTTTTTAAAAAAGCTGCAAAAAGCGCTCCATGAAATATTCCCTGATCAGTTAATTATAACTGATATTTTTCAGCAGAAACAAATCCTTTACTTCTTCCCAGTTATTCACCCGCCGGTATCCGGTGTCGTGCATATTGATATTATGGGTGGCGGTAAAGAGAATTTTTTCTCCGTTAAAATGTGTCAGATTCTTCACATGGTCGTCGATCATAAAATCGCCGGAAACTGCTTTTTTTGATCCGCAGAAAATGATCTGCTGCCAGTGAATGAAAGGAAAATGTTTTAATAGCCATTCATATTTTTCTGAAAGGGACTGAGGAAATTCCATGGCTGCGGAAACGATGAAAACATCATATAACTGATTGAGTTCCCTGATCACGTTCTGGCTTCCGGGAACGACCGGGGCGTTTGCAAAAAAGCCGGGACTATGAAGAAATTCACGGATTAGTCGCGGTTCCGGAAAGGCCAGGTCCTCCTGTTTACCCAATAAATCGGACCGGTCCATCTCCACACCGGTCGCCCGCTGATACCATATTATATACTGTGCGGTGATGTCTGCCATCACATGGTCCATATCTATCAGAATTCTTTTCTTTGCCATATTCAAGTTTTGTTGCAAGTTAACGCAAATATTTGCATTATAATGCATATTATACCAAATTTATTGCATAATATTGCAATATGTTGAAGGAAGAAAGACTGGATTTTATCATAAACCGGTTGAAATCAAATCCATCGGTAAAGCTTGGCCAGCTGAGCGAAGCACTGGAGGTATCGGAAGATACCATCCGGCGGGATATTGAGGGTCTTGCTAAAAACGGGCTGCTGACAA
>DASXKM010000399.1:0-1834 GCA_036496825.1 Puia sp.
CAATTTTTAGATGATCAAATGACATGCGTTAGACTTTACTGGTAATTATTTTGTCAGGATGTCAATTAGTGTGGTGATTACTTTTTCGACGTCTTCATCTTTCATGGGTATATAAAGCGGCAGGATGATACTTCTGTCACAGGATTTTTCAGACACCGGCAGGGAAATACCTGCATACTCTTCCATATACGCTGTTTCCCGATGTGATGTCATGATTCCTCTTCGGGTGGAAATGCCCGCATCCAGCATTTTTTGCATGATATCATTTCGGCCAAGCTGAATTTCATCTTTAAGATAAATACTATAGGACTGGTAATTGCTGAAATATCCCTTTTTTTCGAGGGGAAGCTGGATTGCGGGAATATTCTTAAAAGCCTTGTGGTATTTGGACGCAATTTTCCTCCTTTTGCCAATAATCCAATCTAGTTTTTCCAATTGCTTTATTCCAACTGAAGCTTGTATATCTGTCAGCCGGTAGTTATAACCTACTTCCAGGTGGTCTTCAAATATAATTTTGGAGGATTCATGCCTGGTCCGGTCATTTACAGACATTCCGTGTTGCCTGAGTAATTTTAGCCGGTTGTAATAGGCCTCGTTGCTCGTAGTAATCATACCGCCATCGCCGGTGGATATCACTTTTCTGGGATGAAAGGAAAAGCAAACCAGTTCTGAATGGCTTCCGATTTTGGAACCTTTGTAGGAAGAACCTGCGGCACATGCGGCATCTTCGATTAAGGTAAGCTTGTATTTTGCAGACAGTTCTTTGAACGCATCGATATCTGCGGGCATGCCGATCTGATGAACCAGTAGGATGCCTTTTGTTATAGGGGTTATTTTCTTTTCAACATCTTTTATGTCCAGGTTATAATTGGCAGGATTAATTTCAGCAAACACGGGTATTGCCCCTACATACTTTATCGCATTGGCTGTGGCTATATAACTCATGGAAGGGCAGATCACTTCATCTCCCACACCAATACCGGCCACAATCATCGAAAGGTGCAAGGCTGTAGTGCAATTTGAGACGGCAACAGCATATTTCGCACCTGTATATGCAGCGAATTTTTCTTCAAATTCAGCTACTCTCGGGCCTTGAGTAATCCAGCCGGTCAGGATGGTATCGTATGCTGCTTTGGCTTCTTTTTTCGTCAGGTAAGGTTTAGCGATCGGAATCATTCGTTTACGGTTATTTTTATTTTTTCGAAATACCATTCACTCAGCTCTTTCATTCCCTTTTCCAGAGAAATGGTCGGTGTAAAATGCAACAAAGCTTTTGCTTTGCCGATATCCGCCAGCCTGCGACTCACCGGATTGATAGAATTTTCTTCGCGGAATTCAGGTTTAAGTTTGGATTGATTCACTTTCAACAGAACCTCCAACAATTCTTTAAGACTCGTTTCTTCGCAATTTCCGATATTAAAAGCTTCGTCGGTAACATCAGCCTGAAGTGCCGCAATATTGGATTTAGCGATATCTTTTACATACACGAAATCCATGGTTGTAGATCCATCCCCAAATATGAGCGGGTTTCTGGAATCGCGGATGCAGTCGAGCCATTTGATCATGACTTCTGTATATTTTCCATCGGTATCCATTCTGGGACCATATGCATTAAAATAACGAAGGGCAACATAATCGAGTCCGTACATAAATTTAAAACTGCGAAAAAGTTGTTCCCCCCACATTTTCGCAGCTCCGTAAAAAGTCTGGTTATTATATGGATTATCTGTTTCAGGAGTCGGAAAATGCTGAGCCAGCCCATAAACAGAAGCACTGGAACTATAGATTACTTTTTTGATTTTATGTTTCACGCATAAGGTGGCAATGTCAAATG
>DASXKM010000400.1:0-9394 GCA_036496825.1 Puia sp.
TTTTCTATTCTTTATTTTTCATTGCTGTATCCCAATTGCTTCACTTCACTGATCTGTATAACAGGCTGAATATTGGTGTAGTTTTTAAAGTCACTGAGGATTGTATCCATATGTTGTTTTATCGCGTTACTATATTCATCCATGTCCTTTACGTAAAAATAACCAACGGCGAGATAAGGCACTTTATCATTGGGTGTTCTACCGGCTAAGCCCTTGTCAATTTCATAGAAATATAAATTTTTGCCAATAAAGCCTGCCACCATCGGCATATGTTTTTTCTCATAATAATCAAAGTCAAATGTTTTTCCATCGCTATTAGGATATAGAATGGCCACTTTAAACATTTCATTTCCAGGACTGGATGCATGTATCTGTTGGCCGGTTGTACAGCTTAAAAATCCAAAAAGCGAAAAGAGTAATAACGAGAATTTCATGGTCATTCGTTTTAAATAACTATAGTAATATCGGTCGGCTGATTGCCACCCATAATTAAATATACGTCACAATGAGACGAACCATATAATTAACCGGACAATCGTTAAATATTCATTTCATCAATAATGAAAGAGATGCGGCAAAATAAAGTAAAACGTCGAGCCTTTTCCTTCCTCACTTTCGACAGAAATGGTGCCGTTGTGCCGGTGAATGATGCCGGCCGCAATATAAAGCCCGAGACCCATACCCGGAAACGAATGTACGCCCGACGTAGAAACACGAAAAAACCGTTCAAATATTTTCGTTTTTAACGACTCCGGTATGCCAATACCAAAGTCCTGAATACTTACCTTCATGCCATTCGGTAACCGTTCAGCCGTAATGATTACGTCACCTCCCTTAGGTGAGTATTTCATAGCATTGGAAATCAAATTGGTCATCACCTGGGTAATCAGATCAGGGTCTCCATATACAGTGGCGTCATTTTGCAACATGGTTTTCAGGTGATGCTTCGGGGAAATGACCCGAAATTCTTCAACCAGATCTGTTATCAGCTTTCTTAAATCAAACAATTTCGGTTTTATGGGCAGCAGACCCTCCGATATTTTGGTCGTGTCCAGTAAATCTTTTATAAGATCTTCCAACCGGCCAACCTGAGCATTGAGTTTTGAAATAAGACCGATACTTGTTCCATCCTTTTTCTCCGTAAGAATTTCTTCGAGCACTTCTGCATAGGCCTTAATACTGGTTAGAGGTGTTTTCAGTTCGTGGCTGGCAATTCCGATAAATTCTTCTTTCTGTTGTTCTAATTTTTTTCTATTGGTAATGTCATACATAACACCTACAAGCCTGTAAGCGTCGTTGTTTTCATTTCTTAATGTTTTGCCATAACTATTCATCCATTTTAAACTACCATCATACGGACTGTTTATCCGGAACTCTGCCTGAAACATACCTGTATGATTTAGCGCTTCCTGCATTTTACCTTCGACATATTTTTTATCCTGCGCATGAACAAATGACAGGAATAGAGACAGGCGGTTTTCAGAGGGATAATCACCTGAAATTTCCATTTCATTATTCCAGACAATTTTATCTTTCAACACATCATAATCCCAGGCAATCATCTCAGCTGCGTCAAGCGCTATCCGGTATCGCTCTTCTGAATTTTGTAATTTCTGATCGAATTCTCTCTTCGAAGTCAGGTCGCGGGCTACTTTCACATAGCCGGTCAACACTCTGCTTTGAATAGGACTCATAACTCCACTCATGAAAAATCTGCTTCCATCTTTTCTTAGATGCCATCGTTCGTCGCTGGCACATCCGAATTCACGGGCCTGCCGCATTTCTGTTTCGGGTGCAAGGTTTAACCTGTCCTCAGGCGTAAAAATGATTTCGCAGGATTTTCCGATCACTTCATTCGGTGTATAACCAAAAATACGTTCGGCTCCCGCACTCCATCCTTTTATGATGCCATTTATGTCTGTTGTAATAATTGCATAATCTATCGCACTTTCCAATGTGACCCGCAATTCCTCCTCGCTGTTACGAAGCGACGTTTCAATCTTTTTCAGATCGTCCACATCTGTAGCTGTTCCGTACCAACCGGTGATGATACCGCTGGAGTTGCGAAAGGGAACATTTCTGCCGATATGCCAGCGGTACTGCCCATCGCGGCGTCGCAGCCTGTACTCCACATCAAACATTTCTCCGGCTATCAATGCCTTTTTCCACTTTTCAACCGATAGGGCCGAATCGTCGGGATGTACCATCGCCTGCCAGCCAAGACCGTACGATTTTTCGAAATTCAAACCGGAATATTCATACCAGCGGCTATTAAAATAATTGGCGTTCCCTTGTATGTCATTCGTCCAAATCAATTGCGGAATAACGTTAGACAGCGTCCGGAAATTATTTTCAAGGGTCCTTAAAGGCGTGATATCCGAGATGGAGATGACAACGCCGTCCAGGATGTTGGATTCCAGGCCAACCTGAAATTTGGAAATATTCAGAAGGCAATAAGTTCCATTGGGCAAGACGGCTTCCTTTTCAATGACCTTTTCTTCATCCCTTGTAATTTTAGTTGCAAGATCTTTAAGAACAGGCAGGGAAAGAGTTTCCACAATTTTTGAAAAACTCAGACTTTCCTTTTCACGGTCGATCGCTATAATTTCCGGTGTGTTGGGACTGCAGTAAATAACATCCAGATTCCGGTCTGTAATCACGGTGGCCGTTTTCAGGCCGTTCAGATGGTTATCATTAAACCTGAAGGCTAGGTCACTGGTAGACATAATCAAATATTGATTTCAAAAACCGCGGTTTATTCATCTTCACCAAAACCTTTTTCATTTGCTTCCTGAGAATTTGGGTTTTCTTTTTGAGAACTGCTTTTTTTGCCGGTTGGTTCCTGCGAATTCGAACCTTCATTCATTGACCGGTTCACTGAATGTCCCTTTTTTGTTTCGATGTCAGCAGCTTTTTTTCCGGAGTTAACCTGCTTCGTCTTTTTCTTATCCGTTTTCATAAATTTTGCTTTTTTTAATTGTATGCATAGTTAAAAAATAATACCAGTGAATTGACAACGAAAAGACAGCGTCTGCGGATGTATAAGGGATTTTACTGCGCAATTTTTATCCTTTTGTGGAATTTTATACTTGATTCACAGAGCTTCCCCTTATAAAACAGGGAGGTCTGTCTGCAGGCCGATGGCTGGATTTTTGAGGTTGCAAAAGGGATTTAGATTGACCATATATTACGGGTTCAGTGCAGAAGATTTGTATTTAACGGAACCAATATTTATTAATAATAAAAAATAAAAATCATGGAATCACAGACTATCAGGCGTTCAGCAAATAACCAGGAAAACAGAAATTCCAAATTGCAGAAATTTTTTGTAGATCAGTTGAAAGACATCTATTGGGCGGAACAGAAACTGGTAAAAACGCTCCCCAAATTAAGAGATGCTTCCACATCTCATTCGCTGAAGAATGCTTTTGAAAATCATTTGCAGGAAACAAAAATGCATGTTTCAAGGCTTGAGCAGGTATTCTCTATTGCGGGTGAAGAAAAAGACAGTGTAAAGTGCCAGGCCATGGCAGGTATCGTGGATGAAGGAGAAGATATCATCGATGAAACAGATGAAGGCAGTTCCCAGAGAGACGTCGGATTAATTTTCGCGGGGCAAAAAGCCGAACATTATGAAATTGCCAGTTATGGCGGTTTAATTCAGCTGGCGGACACATTAGGTTATACAGAAGCTACTTCTTTGTTAAAAGAAACACTGGACGAAGAAAAAAAGGCCGATGAATTGTTGACCAGCCTTGCTGAAAGTGGAATAAATAAAAGGGCGCTGCAGGAGATGTATCGCAATTAAGTGATATAATAAACAAATAAAGAAGAATTATGACAAGAAAATCCACCGGCCCAAAGGTATCTGAAGGAAAGCCGTCAAGGGCCAGCTTTCATCCTGGTTCCACTACGCAGGGAGGCTCCGATTTTGGTCAGGGGGCTACTTCATTAGGCGATGCAAAGAAACAAGGCAGTGAGAAAAATGACGGCGCTGATTACGGCAATGAATCGGGATGGAACAATGAGGCACTGAGAACTTCCGATTATCAGGGGTATAATGAACATAACCCAGGCAAAACACAGGGAAATTTTCAACCGGATTCCGCGAAACAACCGCCGACGGAAAAGAAGGCACCACATGGAAAAAAGAGATCAATCGCGGAAAAAAAGCAAAAGGAAACAACTAAAAAATAACGTCGGCTAATCACTAAACGTTTATTTGTTGAAATAAGGCAAGTGGTGATGATCATTTAAAAGCGGGCACGCGCCCGCTTTTAAATGATATAGTTTTACTGGATCTCCACTGACCTTGAAATCCGCTGCGCATGTTCCTTCTTTGGCAGTTGAAGGAATAATACTCCATTTTCATAACGCGCGGAGATTTTGGTAACATCTACGGTATCGCCAATTGAAAAACTGCGGTTGAAACTTTGCATTTTATATTCTTCCCTGACCCATCCTTCTTTGTTTTTATCCTGTTTATTTTCCGCTTTTTTTTCGAATGAAACGGTTAACATATCGCCTTCCACATCTAAATGAAAGTCGCTCTTGTTTAATCCCGGAGCATACAATTCCATTTCATACGTTTTGTCGGTCTCCTTTATATTGACCGGCACGCTTCCCAATCCCTGGCCCATGGAACCAGCGCCCTGGCCCCAAAAGCCATCGTCAAAAAACCGGTTTAAACTGTTTTGAAAGATCTGGTCTACTACAGTCCCGAAAGTAGCGGGCTGCCGCCCATTTTCGTGTTTGATGATGTTGTTCATAAAATGATATTTAAATGTTTTTGATATTTTTTCTACCATCCATTATACCATCAATTATATGCCATTCCATCATTCTTGAAAAAATGACAGAATCCTTGAACTTTCGACATGAAAACTTTTCAGAACCCATATGTGCAGGAAATGTTAAGGTTTTTTATGATCCCGGAATTGGCATACTATCAGATATTCAAAAACTATTGAAGACAAAATGGAAAAGTGTAGAAACTACAGAAACAGGAGAAAATATTCAGTTGGGCCGGGAAACCGGTTATATATTACCCATCGCGTGGGCGGCCTCATGTCCGGTTGGAGAAATTTCAAAGACTCTCTGAATCCGGTAACAGGGCCGCACCAGATGGGATCCGGATGGCGATACGCGAAAGCGGCAATGGCTGATGGCACAGGTTTTTAATCAGTGAATCATATGGAGCCAGGTGTAAAAACTTTGTGATGTCGAACAGTGCAACATTGGAAGCAATATTACGCCGCAAGAATAAGTGGTGGAAGGAGAAATTTTATTTTTCCAAAAAGTGCCCTTCTTTGGCAGACACGCTGGAGCTGTACCAGTACTTAAAATTATCCCTGCTGGATGTTAATAAATGGAATGGTCATACGGCCGGTGTCTCGGTTCATGCAGAGCTGACCGACCGCTATGGTCGTCATGTCGGTCGTATTGCACAACCGGGCGACCGCATAAAAATGTATCTTCCGCGTATGCTGGCAGTTCTGCGTCCCCATGACTGGTTCGAGGTTCGCAGGATTGAAGAACGATTGAACGGAAATGCAGAATTATTTTTTATTGCGATCGTGCCCTCAACAGATCCGGAAGCGGATTCCCCCCATGTTCGTGACTTTCCACAACAGGAATGGGAAATATCCATTTTTGTGATTCAGGACGAATACAAGGTAGAACTGCAGATCCATTCACGGGACAGCAAAGTGGATCTTCACGGTATGAACCTGAAAGCAAGGATTGAATATGCATTGGATGCATTCTTTATACAACGCAGGTATTACAAGAAGCAACTGGCCATTTTACTAAAGGCTCTCGTAAGAGAAGGATCATCAAATTTTACGAATCTCAATTGACTTCCATCATCATCTAAATGCTGGTCGGAAGAAGCGGCCACAATGCATCGCATGGCAGAAAAAAACAAAAAGATGTATACGTATATTTTGATAATGACCAGAATGCGTATTCTGCATTCAACGCAATTGCATTAAAAGAACTTGTTGCCACACTTCCCGAAGGCTGATCGGATGGTGAAATGGTAATGGTTTCCGTGTATTATTCAGGTGCAAAAAAAAATCAGATCCGCAGATCTGATTTTTTTAAATGTCCTGGCAACGTGCAGGTTTACCAGCCGTTCACGGTTTCTCTTGTTTCGACCGCTGCAGTATCCACTGCGTCGTTCGCCTTCCCTACAAGATCCTTGCCCTTTGAAACGGCATCATTTATTTTATCCTTTGCACCGTCCTGCCAGTCATTAAAACCGTCTCTGATTCTCTGCCAGGTTTCAGAGCCCTTGCGGGGCGCTGCCAGGATACCAACTGCCACACCGGTCAAAATTAAATAGAATGCTTTTTTCATTTTGCTTTTTTATAAAGTATGGCAAAAGCCAGACCATACCTGTTTTACCCGCAGAGTGCAACCGGGTCATGATGAAAGATCCAAAACAGTTCGCAGCAGGAAATCCACAACAGGGTAATATTTTCGCCTTATTTTATTGCGTTCAGAATTTTCTCCATATCGATTCCCTTTCCAAGCACCGGTGTAAAGAGGTCACCCCGTTCCCGCACACGGGATAAGGCATTTTCCATGGTAAACTGATTCATTTTCAGGCCCTTTTTTATTTCTTCCCATCCCAGCGGCATAGATACGGTCGCGCCGGCCTTGGGTCTAACCGAGTAAGGAGCAGCCAGTGTTGCCTTTGGCCGGTTTTGCAGAAAATCCACGTAAATTTTTCCTTTCCTTTTATTTGTCATCCTTTCAATGCTCGTGTTTGAGGGCAGCCGGTTTCTGACTTCAGTGGCAATGATCTGGGCAAACAACTGGGATTCGTCGTAGCTGTATTTCGCGCCCAGTGGAATGTAAACGTGGATTCCTGTGGAACCGGATGTTTTAGGATAGCCGGTTACATTGAGTTCATCTAAAACTTCTTTTGTTACGAGCGCCGTTTCGATCACTTCATTAAAAGTATTTTTGTCGGACGGATCCAGATCGATGATGCACCAGTCCGGTTGATCCGGCGTTTGTACGCGGCTGTTCCAGGGATTCATTTCGATGGCACCGAGATTCGCCATCCACAGTATGCTCGCCGTATCTTCCACTACGAGAAAGTTTTTATTCTCTCCGTTTGTCCGGTAAGGAAATTGTTTCACCCAGTCCGGCGCCGTAGCGGTTACGTCCTTATGATAAAAACTTTCGCCTTCGATACCGTTTGGAAAACGGTTTAGGGATTGCGGCCTGTCTTTCAGATAAGGCAGAATATAGGGCGATGCTTCGTAGTAATAATTTAGTAGTTGTCTTTTTGTAAATCCTTCTTTGGGCCAGTATAATTTGCCCAGATGTTTGAAGGTTAAAGAATGACCGTCCACTGCCGTTTCCTGTGTTTCATCTGTCTGATTTAAAAGAGGCTTTAATTTCTTTCCGGTTCTTTTAAAAGATACTTTTACGCCGGATTTTTTTGCAGCAACGGTCGATTTTTTTTTCTCTTTGTCAGCCGGGATTTTCTCCGCGGTGGCTTTTTTCCCGGCGCTGCTGGTGCGGTTGCTTTTCCACTGAGCCGCCCCGGGATCGCCTGCCATTTTTTCGATCGTTTTTCCCGATACGACCGATTTATCTTTTTTTGTAATATCATAATCACTGGCATACCGGTCACGGTGTTTGATCAGCAGCCAGTGATTTTCCCCCCGGCCGGGTGTTTTCACAAGGGCAAATTCGCCTTTTAATTTTCTGCCCTGCATGGAGAATTTGAGTGATCCGGCATACAGTTGCTTCAGCAATAATTTCTCCGCTTCTTTTTTTGTTTTTACTTTTTCGAGTGGCCGGTAGGTACCCGCATCCCAGATGATCACCGTGCCCGCACCATAATTTCCTTTTGGTATCTGGCCCTCAAAATCCTTATAGTCATATGGATGATCTTCCACCATCATTGCCAGATGCTTGATGGCCGGGTCCATCGACGGACCCTTTGGAACGGCCCAGCTTTTTAGCACGCCACCCATTTCAAGTCTGAAGTCATAGTGCAAATGCGAGGCGGCATGTTTCTGAATCACAAAAACAAGATCCTGTCCCGATCCCTTTCCACCCGTTGGTTCGGGCGTATTGGCAAAGGATCTTTTTTCCTTATACTTCGTTAGCGGCATATGCCAACACTACAACGATCATACCGTGGCATGGTTTTGTAAATCTTGCTGTTCTCCGGTTAAATAAAATACTGTGTTGAAAAAAATCGGGCTTTTAATAAAGGAAGGCGTCAAAACAAAAATGCCCGCATCGGTGCAGCCGATGCTTTGTACACTTACAAAAGAAGTGATCCAGGACGATCAGTATCTCTATGAACTCAAATGGGATGGATACCGCATCATTTCTTCCGTCGCAAAGGGCAAAGTGCGCATGGATTCCCGGAGTTCGCTGAACTACACCCATAAATATCCACTCGTGGCCAGGGCACTGACCGGGTTGAAACACGATGTGGTTCTGGATGGTGAAATGGTGGTGTTTAACGACGAGGGAGTACCGGATTTTGACGCGCTACAGTTATATGACGGGCACGATACGCCGCTGACCTATTGCATATTTGATATCCTCTGGCTGGATGGTTATGACCTGAAAAAATTACCCCTGGAAAAAAGGAAAGAAATCCTGAAAGAAATTTTAAAGGGAAACAGAACCCTGCGTTTTTCCGAGTCCTTCGACAACGGAACCGCCTTGTACGAACAGGTAGTCGAAAAAAACATGGAAGGCATTGTTGCCAAACTGAAGGGCAGTCCTTATCTACCCGGAAACCGCGGAGACAGCTGGTTAAAAACACCGACCAGGAAAAGACAGGAATTTGTGATCGGCGGCTGGGCGGAATCGGATAAAAGCAGGTCGTTCAAATCGTTGTTATTCGGTGCCTATAGAAACGGGAATTTTGAATGGATCGGCCGGTCCGGCGGAGGATATAAGGAGAAGGAAATGCCCGGCATCTTAAAACAATTGAAATCCATCGAGATCGACAAATCACCTTTTCAGAATAAAGTACTCGATACCAAGGGAGCCAGAACACACTACGTGAAACCGCAACTCGTTGCGAATTTTGAGTTTGCGACATGGACAAAAAGCGGAAGAATCAGAAAACCGGCCACCTTTCTGGGATTCAGAAAAGACAAGAAGCCAAAGGATGTGGTCAGGGAGATACCCAAACCGGTAGCCCGGATAGAAGAAGAAATTCATGACCATCAAAATTCCGCCGTCATAACAACCGGCGCGGGTAAAAAAAAACTTCAGCAGTAAGTAACTGGACTAAAATTGAGCGGCCCTTCTTACATGAGCAGGCGTTTGATATCGGCGACTGTACCATTCAGATAGGGGATGTAGAGCGCGAGATATGGAAAGGGATTTCAAAAGCTGATCTGAT
>DASXKM010000401.1:0-4575 GCA_036496825.1 Puia sp.
CAGCTCCCCATATTTCCCTTTGATCAGGATGCTGAATGAATTTATAAATCGATACAGACAATGCTATTAACAGGCAGGGATAAAAAATAAAATGATGAGCAGTATAATATCTGGTATGATGAGCAGCGTTTTGTTTTGACATATAGGGGTTCGTTCAGTATAAAAAATCAG
This sequence comes from Puia sp., assembly GCA_036496825.1. Classification (GTDB taxonomy): domain Bacteria; phylum Bacteroidota; class Bacteroidia; order Chitinophagales; family Chitinophagaceae; genus Puia. The sequence continues at coordinate 172 of DASXKM010000401.1, forward strand.
AATTTCTCTTCGGTATTTGGCCTTACAATAAATCGGAGTGACTGATCCTTATTCAGATAAGCAATCATCCAGTTAAATAAAGTTTTGAGCCGGTTTCTATAGTTAATTAAAGACATCAGATGGATGAACAGCCACATCATCCAGGCGATGAAGCCCTTAAAATGTATATGGTGCGGAAGATCGCACACAGCTTTATTCCTTCCTATAATCGCCATCGTTCCCAGATCCTTGTAATGAAACGGCCTGAGTGGTTTTCCTTCTTCCAGATTTTTAAAATTCATGGCCAGTGCTTTTCCCTGCTGAATGGCCACCTGTGCCAGTTGGGGATGCCCGTTCGGATATTCGGGGTCATCTGTCTGCATACAAGTGTCGCCAATAGCATAAACATTTTCCAAACCTTTAACCAAATTGAAAGGATCACACAGCATGCGCCGGGATCTGCCATAAAATGAATCAGGTATACCAGGAAAAGTCATCGCTGTTACACCCGCTGTCCAGATAAGATTTTTGGTCTGGATTATTTCACCCGTAGAAAGAAGGACCTGATCATTGGAAAAATCCTTTACCTGAGTATTTAATTTGATGATCACGCCCATTTTTGTCAGTGCATCAAGGGTATCGTTCTGTGAAGCTTCACTCATCGGCGCCAGCAGGTGCTGACCACCATCCACCAGATAAATAGCGGCGCCTGTTCCAATCAGTTCGGGGTAATCTTTTGCCAAACTATGTCTACGCAAATCAGAAAGCATACCGGATACTTCCACACCGGTGGGTCCTCCACCTGCCACAACGATCGTCAACAATTTTTTTCTCTCCACCGGATCTGCCGTAATAGTGGCCAACTCAAGTCTTTGAAGAAGCGTATTGCGCATGTTCAATGCGTCATTCACATTCTTCATGGGAATGGCGTTTTTACGAATATTCTCCAGCCCGAAATAATTGGATTCGGCGCCCGTTGCAAAAACGAGATAATCATAGCTAAGCTCGCCGTTATTTAATTGAATGGTGTGGGAAGAAGGATCTGCTTTAACAAGTGTTCCCAAACGGAAATGTATATTCGAATATCTTCTGAATAATTTCCGGAAGGGGTAACTGATATTGGAATTTTCCAAAAACCCGGTAGCGACCTGGTATATTAATGGAGGAAAAAAATTGTAATTGTTTTTATCTACCAATGTGATTTGAAAACCGGGATCGTTCTTTAATTTGAGCGCCAGATTAACGCCCCCAAAACCCCCTCCTATGATCACCAGTTTTTTAGGTATTTTCTGTTGAATCTGCGTATTCGGCATAACGCAAATTTACGAAATGATCTATCAACGAAGACAGATAGCGATGGTAGTTAGTTATTGCCATCTTAAAAAATCGATTAAGCTTTGTGCTTTGAAATTTTATGTGGATTTATTTACGCACCGGGCCGAGTGGCAGGACCGTATATCCGAAAACTTCGTTCAGCAGATTAGCGATACCGGTATATATCGCCAGGCCGCCGCAAAGAATACCTTCATATCCGGCGAAATGAGTGATCGATTCGCTTTTTGTTGCGTCACCAATCGCCAGGAGAAAAAACAAAATAGTTAATGTACCAAATACCAGTTGAAGCGCTTTATTAATTTTCAATGTTCCTATAAACAATAACAATGTAAAAATTCCCCACATCACGAGATATGCAACCAGCGCATTGCCCGGCGTTGCAGATATCCAGCCCCATTTCGCCATAAAAATCAGTGCGACCAGTGATATCCAGAAAAACCCATAGGAAATAAAAGCAGTCATGCCGAATGTGTTGTTCTTTTTAAATTCGAGTACGCCCGCAATAACCTGCGCCATCCCGCCATAAAAAAGACCCATCGCCAGAATCATGGAATTCATCTCATAAAATCCGGCATTATGAATATTTAATAATACCGTCGTCATTCCAAATCCAAATAGACCAAGAGGCGCAGGATTGGCCAGACTGTCTTTTAATAATACAGGGGAGAGTTCGGTTGGCATATGGCTGTTTTAAGTATGGAAGACTGGAAGTGAAAATAACAATTTTTTTAAATACTTCCAGACTTCCAGACTTCCAGACTTCCACACTCGCTACTCAGTCCTCAAACTTTTTATAGGGTTAACCAGGGCCGCCTTTAATCCCTGTATACCCAATGTAAGCATGGCCAAACCCGCGGCGAGACATCCGGCCATAATGAAAACACCGATCTGCAATGGGATTCTATAGGCGAAATCTGATAGCCAACGACCCATAATATACCATGAAACTGGCAGCGCGATACAAGTAGCAATGATCACTAATTTCAGATAACTGCCTGACAAAAGCTGTATGATATTGAACGGGGACGCACCCAACACTTTACGGATGCCAATTTCTTTTGTGATCTGCTGCACGGTAAAACTTACCAGCCCAAACAACCCAACCAGCGAAAGTATCACAGCCAGCAACGTAAATACCAGGGAAAGGTTCCCCTGTTTCTCTTCTGATTCATACTGATGAGCGAAATTCTGATCCAGGAAAGAAAACTCCGCTGTATTTCCCGGATCAAAACTTTTGTACGTCTGTTCCAGAAAAGCCAGGGCTTCATGCGTCTTTCCTTTTGCCAGCCGGACATACAAATTATCCTGTTCCTTTACGTTCGGTGGTAATATCAGAACGAGTGGTTCCACTTTATGCTGAAAGGAATAGGTATGAAAATCCCTAATAACACCAACGACGGTTTTCGGTTGTCCCTCGTTGTTATTCATCGAAATCATTTTCTTTCCCAGGGCATTGGTCCAGCCTAGTTCCTTTACCAGGGTTTCATTCACCAAAACCGCGCTGGTCAGATCCATGCCGGTATTATCCGAAAAGTTTCTGCCTTCTTTCAGCCCGATCTGCATGGTGTTCAAATAATCTGCGTCAACCATTAATTCCTGAACAGACTTGGTCTGCGAAGAAATAGCCTGCTCGTTATTCTCATAATAATATCCACGAGTTCCAAGATCATTGTTCCCGATCGGATTGCCCGCAACTGCCACCGCTGCTATCAGCGGACTTTGCAATAATTTGGATTTAATAACCGCAATCTGTGATCGGAGACTTCTGTTATCAATATGAAAGGTGACCACCTGATCCTTATTAAAGCCCAGATCGGCATGATTTACATACTTTAATTGTGTATAAATTATAATGGAGGCAGAAATCATAAAAACAGTTATGACGAACTGCAAAATCAACAACGACTTTCTAAAAAATATCGTGCCGCCCATTTTACCGGTGTCACCTTTCAACGCGGGTATCGTCTGAAAACGGGCGAGTATCAGTGAAGGATAAATACCGCTGATCATACCGACGATGACAGAAAACAAAATGATAAAAATAAGACTGGGCCAGATACCAAAACGCCAGAGTAAAAGATTTTTTCCGGTAAGCAGGTTGAAAAGCGGCATGGAAAATCTAACCGCTACCAGTGCTATTAAACCAGCCAGTAAAGTGACCAGTGCGGCTTCCGTGATAAATAAGGCAGCCAATTGTCCCTTGCCCGATCCCAGCGTTTTCCGAATCCCGATTTCTTTTATTCTGGAAGATGCCCTCGCTGTTGCAAGATTCACATAATTGATAATCGCAATTAGGAGTATCAATAATCCAATCGCACCAAAAATATATATCCTGCTCAAACTACTGTTGGGACTGATTTCGTAATCCAGATTCGATTGCAGGTGAATAGATGCCAATGGCTGCAATTCAAGTTGATACTGCGTTGCATGCATCTCTTTCTGGATCGATTTGTTCACAAATACCGGCAATTGCCGGCGAAGTGTCGGCAAAGATCCGGGTGTCTTCAAAAGAATATAAGTATAAAGTGAAGAATTTTGCCAGCTGCCTGTAAATCCCGCAGGCAGAGGCCGTACGGCTGAAAAACGGAAATGGCTATTCAGAGGAATATCTCTTATTACCGCCGAAACCCTGGCCGGATTGCCTCCCGGGAACACAATGGTCTGGTTCATGAATGATTCCTGTGATCCGAACAGAGTATGTGCCAGGCTTTCTGTTATCACGATCGATTGAGGATCCGTCAAGGCAGTTGCCGCATTGCCCTCCAGAAATTCGAAGCTGAAAATATTAAAAAGCGAAGGATCAGCCGAAATGATATCCTTAATTTTTATTACACCGTTTCCATGAGCAATCAGATCACCGCCCTCGGCGTCAATTCTTACTACATCTTCGATTTGAGGAAATTGCTGTTTCAATGCGGGCGCGAGAGGTGCGGGTGTGACCGCAATATTCATATTGCCTCCGTCCCATGATTCATGCTGGGCAACCCGTACGATCCGGTCCACCCTGGTATTGAATTGATCATAACTCATTTCATCCTTTATATAAAGAAGGATCATCCAGCAGGCCGCGAGACTTACAGCCAGTCCGAA
>DASXKM010000402.1:0-4457 GCA_036496825.1 Puia sp.
GAACAAGGTAATTCAGGAACTAAAAAATTATTTGTGGCCCGGAAATGTCAGGGAGCTTGAACATCTGATCGAGCGCAGCATCCTGTTAACGCAGGGTAATATATTAAAAGAAATACAACTTCCGAAAAACCGGGATGAAGACGAAAATGACCGGTTGAATATTTCCAATAAAACACTTCAGCAACTGGATCGTACCTATATCATCGAGATATTAAAAAGGTGCAGTGGAAAAATCGCAGGCAGAGGCAGCGCTTCCGAATTGTTGGAAATTCCTTCTACCACCCTGCATTCGAAATTGAAAAAACTCGGTATTTCAAAAGCCGATTACTTCACTCAAAAACCCTGATTGCCGCTGTCCGGGTTATTTTCTATACTGATTTTATTTTTCAAATGAAATTCCGATCCCGGATGCACTATATACAGAGCATTCATCCGACGAATGGCGAAATACAGTGTAAAATTAAACATGCCATCCGTATATAAAATTAACTACCAGGTCATTGCACAATGGCATACCCATTGCAAAACTATCTCAACCCGGTGACGATCTATCACTGGCAGGATCTTGAATACCCAAATTTTAAATGTACCAGTTTATGAATAATATGCAATCTGATAATACACAAATTATACTATCCGAAATCCTGGAGCCACTTCGAATGGCCGGTGATGCTGTTGACATTTATTTCGATCGCGCAGACGATCGTGAAATATTAAGTCCCTTCCCGCCTGGAGGAATTACGGGCAGGCCTGGCAAAAATGAAACACTTCCGCCTGAGTTTTTTAAAGGCTTCGGCATTCACCGGTTGATTTTGGACGCACCCCATGGAAGATTGTCAGTTTCTGAAGAAGACCTCAAAACGATATTTGAAAACAGCCGGGTGGTTGAATTTGAAAATTGGTCCGATGTAAAGGATGCCTCTCAAATATGGGACAACCTTCGCCGGGATATTATCCATCCGCTCAGGAAACGGGATGTTGATTTCGTTTTTTATCTGGGAGATGCAAACAACAAATTAAAATTTAAAGTAGACGAATTTCTGGATATCGTTTGTGACTTTTCAGGATGCGGCAGGGTAACCATGATAATGGATGAACGGAATGTGGACGATTTACTGGAGATGTTTTATGAAAGAGAAACTGGGGCTGATATATCAATATTACCGGGCTTACCTGAGAAAAGCCGTACTGTTTTTGATTTGGTAAATATCGAACATTTGATAGCCGGTTCTTTTTCGGAAGCCGTTTTCTTCTATAAACAACAACAATTTGAAATAAAAGGCCCGAAAGGTGTTGATACTTCAATGATAAAAAGAAGCCGCTTCAGCGCAGGCTATATGTTGGGCTTACTACTTCAGGTTGACATTTCACATTCCATTGCCCTTGGTCTCGCGGTGGCCGGATTATATACAGAGATTGGAAATAAACCGGATACTAAAAATCTGATTGACTTTATCGAAAAATGGATTGGAGAATTAGAATCACTTACACAAATCTATTCACTAAAATAAAAAATGCAGTTATGAAAATCGTAATCATCGGCGGCACTGGACTCATTGGCAGTAAACTTGCCAAAAAACTCAAAGGTCTCGGACATCTGGTTATTGCAGCGGCGCCCAGCTCAGGCGTAAACACCATTACCGGTGAGGGACTTCGGGAAGTGATGAAAGACACGCAGGTAGTGGTTGATGTTGCCAATTCGCCATCTTTTGAAGACAAGGCGGTAATGGAATTTTTTCAAACTTCGGGCCGCAATCTGATGTCCTCAGAATTGGCCGCTGGAATAAAGCACCATGTCGCTTTATCCATCGTCAATACAGATAAATTACCGGACAGCGGTTATTTACGCGCGAAAACGGCACAGGAAGCAATCATTAAAAAAAGCGGAATTCCCTACACCATTGTGCATTCAACGCAATTCTTTGAGTTTGCTAAAAGCATAGCAGACTCGGCTACAATCGGTCGGGAAATACATTTGCCTCCCGCATTATTTCAGCCCATCGCTTCAGATGATGTGGTTGCGGCGATGGTTAAAGTGGCTACCGGACCAGCGCTGAATGGTACCATTGAAATCGGGGGTCCTGAAAAAATTCCGATGGACGAATTTATCCGGATTTATCTGCATGACAGGCAGGACAACCGTGTGATCGTGCCGGATAAACATGCAAAATATTATGGTACGGAACTGAATGACCAGTCCCTGGTGCCTGCAGATCAGTCCAGACTGGGTAAGATTCGTTTTGCTGAATGGGTGAAGGCCGATTTGGAGGCATCGCTGGTAACAAGTAAATGATTAAGCCATAAAACATGAATCATGCAAAAGACAATTTTAATTACGGGTGCGTCATCCGGGATCGGTCACGCAACAGCGATTTATTTTGCCGAAAAAGGATGGAATGTGGTGGCCACCATGCGTCATCCCGAAAAAGAGAAAGAACTGATCGGGTTTGAGAACGTATATGTGATCAAATTGGACGTGCGTGATGTTGAAAGCATCCGGGAAGCGATCAGATGCGGAATACGGCAGTTTGAGACTATTGATGTTGTTCTGAATAACGCCGCTTATGGTGAGTATGGAATTTTCGAAGCGGTATCTATGGATCTGATCCGGGCCCAGTTTGAAACAAATGTTTTCGGTTTGATGAACGTGATCAGATCCATTCTTCCCTGTTTCAGAAACCAGGAGAGCGGCATGATCATCAATGTCAGTTCAGCCGGAGGACGAATCGGACTGCCTCAGATGTCTGCTTATTCGGCTTCCAAGTTTGCGGTGGAAGGGTTCTCCGAATCTCTTTCGTATGAACTGGCTTCACAAAATATCATTCTGAAAATTATTGAACCGGGAGGCGTGAATACGCCTTTTATTCAAAAAGTGGCGGACAAACTGGAGAATCAGATTGACTTCCCTTCCTACGACGAGTTTATTGAAAAAGCTTCGGATGGCACAGCCTTTATGATTGACGAGAATATAACTCCCCGGGCAGTAGCGGAAACCATCTATCAGGCGGCAACCGACGGTAGCAGTAAACTTCGTTACCAATCCCTTAATGATTCAGCCTGGTGGCTACATGCCTTGACCCATTTGGGAGATGATGATTATATGGATTACATGGAGGATGTTGTTGGATTGAAACCTTATTGGGATGGGCAATTGTCTTTGTAAATACGACGTGGCAGCCAATAAATGATGATATCGGAAATTTATTTTATAAACGAAGTAAATACACCGGCGATGTTTAAATTTCTCTTTACCATGTTTGGGAAAAAATTGAAAGATAACCAGAATGAATATACGCCGGATCTGGAATTTTATCAGCAGATTCATGACGAAACTGAAGGCAGTGAGTTTTTAGACGATGCCGTGGAATTTGAAGTGACAACGCCTTCAGCCAAAGAGAAGGACGATCCGGGTTGAGATTATTAGACTGACAGTATTAATCATAAATTAAAAAAACAAAACAATGAAAAAACAAGACAATTTAACCGGAACTGATGAAAGAATAAATAATATCGTGCTCGTGCACGGGGCCTTCGCAGATGGCTCAGGTTGGGAAGGAGTGTATAAAATCCTGACAAAAAAGGGTTACAATGTAAGTGTAGTCGCGAATCCAAATACCGCGCTGACTGATGACGTGGAGGCTACTAAACGCGTTCTTGCGCGACAAAAAGGCCCTGTTATCCTGGTTGGCCATTCCTACGGAGGCGCGATTATAACAGAGGCTGGAAATGAGAACAATGTTGTCGGACTTGTTTATGTTGCGGCATTTATGCCTGATGCGAAAGAATCGCTCATTGGTTTACTTCCGACCTTACCACCGGCACCAAATTCCGGAGTGGGAGCACCGGAAAATGGATTCTTCTGGTATGATAAAGCAAAATTCCATAAGGGTTTTTGTGCTGAACTAAGTCCTGAAAAGGCAGCGTTCATGTATGACTCCCAGGTGCCGAATGGAGTAGCATCTTTCGCGACTCCTATCAGCAAAGCAGCCTGGAGAACAAAACCAAGCTGGTTTGTGGTTGCCACCCAGGACGAAACGATTCCACCCGACGCTGAACGCTCTTTTGCAAAACGCGCCGGATCCAAGGTTACTGAGATCAGAGGCTGCCACGTTGTATTTATGTCCCATCCGGATGAAGTAGCAACAGTTATTGAAGCAGCTGCTATGGAAACGGCAGCGAAAGCAGAGATGGAACTTGCTCATTGATGACCGGTGCTGCCAACCATTTTTTTGAAGTTGATCCATGAAGGATTCATCACCGGAATTTCTTTGTGGGTCACTTCAAAACTGTCCCCCCGCTCCACCGCCGCCACCTGATCCGCCACCAAACTGGAAATCATTGGGAGCCGGTTCCGTCTTGGCTGCTCCTGCAAATGTCTCTGCGATTATGAGCGATTCAATATTGAGTTTTTCAATCAGATATTTATCGTTGCTCTCCTGCGATGTGAATCCGTAACG
>DASXKM010000403.1:0-5348 GCA_036496825.1 Puia sp.
ATAAATTCAAAGGTTTTTCAACGATCGTAGAAACACGAACCAGCCATCGATATTATACCCATGTCGTTGCAACTATCGATGCGAATGCTTATTTTGTTTAGCGTGAAATTGCTATCCATTCAATTTCCAAAAACAAAATCCCCCGATTAACCAATCATTCAAATCCATCTTCCTGCAATTCAATAATCCGTGAAACCGTTTTTTTCGGATCAGATTATTTGGAATATGGAACTTACAAAAGAAATAGAACTTATCATCCTGACCAGGATTGCCCAGAAGGGAAAAATCGCTGATAAGGATTTCGATCACTTGTTTGAAAACAATCATTTTGAATACAGTGTGGCCTTAAGCAGAATGATTAAAGCCAGTTGCGACAGGATTGTCGAATTAAATCAAAGTATAACAGCAGCTGACGGATCCCGCTACTTCATCAGTGAATCTGGTGAATTAAAAAGAAAAGCTCTTCAAAGGGAAAAAAATAGCGAGAAAGTTGCAGACGTCCTCCGGATCCGCCTCATAAAACATATAGACATCGTTGAAACAGGTACCCGGTTTCTATTAGTGATAAGTGTTGTAACGATGCTTGCTGCGATGTACCTGATTCGCCTTGAATCCGCTGACCGGCAGCTCCAAAATCCAAAACCTGGAACCGCTAATACGAGGTAAAAATTCTGATCTCATCATCTGACCCATTTAGTACGTTTGTGTTGTTGGTTTCATTTGAAAAATATGGCGCGCAACGCCTGGAGAATTTATTTCTTTTTCTCCATCTTTACCATATCAGTGCGAAGAATGGCATTGTCCATGGTACCCTTTGCGGCATCCGGATTTTTCCGGGCGGTAGTGGATCGTCCGGAAGATCCCTCATTATAACCTGAGATTGCAACAAGGTAAAATACACCAGATAGGAGAATTAATTTCCTTACCTGATTTTACAGCTATCATAAATCAATCAATAACAGTACAAAAAAGGGCCACATACGGGTCCTTTTTTTATAAGAAACTGATTACTTGTCTTCCCGGTCATGACCCTCCACTTTTACGACCTTGTTATAAAGTCCTAAAATAAGGAATGGTGCCGCCCATTGTCCAACAAACAATGCCTCGTGTTTCTTTCCCATCAGTTTTAAAATAAGCGATACGCCCATCGATCCCAACGCTGACCATAAAAACAGATCAGACGGTAATTTGGCCGTCTGGCTCTCAATTGCTTTTGCTACCCGGCCTTCTTTCTTCGGGCTTGTTAAAATGTCTTCCATTTGATTTGTTTTAATTCGTTTTTTTTCCAAATGCTTTTTCTTCAACATCATCCTGATCGCCCGCTTCCTCAGGACTTACATCCGACGCTTCATTATCCTCTTCCAATTCATCATCTGTTGTTTTAGTATCATCGTCATCTTCTGTTTCTTCGTCTGCTGATTCTGAATGATCGCTTTCTGTTAACTCCTCATCTTCGCTTTCAATCTCATCTTGTGTTGGAAGAACATCTGAGTTGCTGCTGTCAGCAGCCGTTTGCGTCACACCTCTGCCTGGCGAAGGCGTAGTCATGTTTTTGGGGTTTGAATGTTTAATTGCCATAAAATTTTATTTATTGATTATAGCTGATATTCAATACAAGTGCCAGATAAAGCCCGGTGCACGTGACACAAAACGGGGCGGCAAATGCACGATTCTCCTTTAGTGACAGGTAATAATATCCATAATACTTCCCAAAAATGTTCTGTCGCCCCCATCGTGATTAAATTCATATTGCAGGGCATATAACCGATAACCCCCCCGCAGCACTACTAAAATCCACGATATGCTATTAAGATATTAATTTGCTTGTTAAAACAATCATGACAAACAACCCGTTTCCTGAATCAAAAAAAGAATATGGCGTTTTACTACTCCGGCTGCTGATCGGTATACGGTTAGTGGAGGGCATGTGGAATATTATTTTTGACGGGCAAATTCAGGGCGTTGCCGGTTTTTTCGATCAGTTTCATATTCCCTTCCCTTCGCTCAGTGCCGTGCTTTGCGTTTACGCAGAATTCATTTGCGGCATTTTATTTATCGCGGGGCTGTGGGTGCGACAGGCAGCCCTCGTGATGATATTTACTTTTACGATTGCCATCGTGGTGGTCGATATACATAATGGCTTTGAAAAGGCTTTCCCTGCCTGGACAATCTGGGTAGTTTCTATATTTCTGTTATTCTATGGTGGGGGAAAATTCTCCATCGACGAAAAGTTTCCAAAACGTGACAAATCCCTCGGGGTTAATAGAAATAATTAATATTTCCGGACAAATACTGTTCAATACCGGACAGTTTTATTCATGAATGAAGTGCCGGTTCCTCGTCTTCAGGTCTTTGCAAAATGGCATATACATTGAGGTTCGGATACGGGCCAAACCTGGCCTCTGATAAGAATTTAAAACAGATCCCATGCTGCTAAACTATCTGCGGATTGCATTCCGGAATATATCAAAGAGAAAAGGATATGCGATTTTGAATATTACGGGGCTCGCCATTGGCATGAGCTGTTGCCTGCTGATCTTCCACTATGTTTCCTACGAAAGAAGTTTTGACAAATTCGAACCCAATTCAAAACAGATCGTCCGCGTGAGACTGGACAGCTATCAGAAAGGGGTGCTGGCCTATAAATCGGCCACCTCATATCCTGCCATCGGCCCCACCCTGAAAAGGGACTTCCCGGAAGTGGAACAATTCTGCCGGCTGCACGACGATAATCTGTTACTTTCGAATGAAGCACAGAACAAAAAATTCTCTGAAGAAAAGGGTTACTATGCAGATCCGGCATCCATAAACATGTTCAACCTTCATTTTCTGGAAGGCAATCCGGAAACGGCACTCAACGGACCGGATCACATTATCCTGGACGAAACAACGGCCAGGAAATATTTCGGCAGTGAAGACGCATTTGGAAAAACCTTGGTGAACCGCAACGGTGATCATGTGCAACCATTTACGGTGACGGGCGTGTTCAAAGATTTTCCCGACAACTCGCACCTGATCATTAAATACCTGGTATCCTATGCAACACTGGGAAAAGAACTGCGCGTCTCGGGCGATACGTCCAATGCGAGTGAAACGGCCTGGGGTTGGTATGATTTCTATGTATACCTTCAACTGAAACCGGGTGCCGATTATAAAAACATCGAATCAAAACTTCCAGCCTTCACCGATAAATACATCAACAGCCAGGACTGGAGCAAAAAAAATAACCATCGCACCGAACTTCACCTGATCCCGCTCAGTGATATCCATCTCTATTCAAACTATAACCAGGAAGCCGAAGTAAACGGAAATAGCCGTGCGGTTTCATTTCTTTTCCTGATCGCCATCCTCATCATTTGCATCGCGTGGATCAATTATATCAACCTGGCCACGGCGCGTTCCGTTGAAAGAGCAAGAGAAGTGGGTGTGCGAAAAGTGCTGGGCGCGCTCCGGAGTTCGCTGATCAGGCAGTTCCTGATGGAAAGTCTGGTGATGAATACCATCGCATTGATCATTTCTCTTTTCCTGTTTTTTATTCTGATACGGCCATTCGATCTTTTTACTGGCAGGGATCACTATACGGGTTTGATATTAACTGGCGAATACTGGCTGATCTTTTCAGCACTTTTTGCAGGCGGTACTCTTCTGTCTGGTCTTTATCCCGCCTTTGTATTGTCGGGCTTTCAACCGGTGAGTGTTTTAAAAGGATCGTTCAAAAATTCCGGCAGCGGTCTCATTTTGCGCAAGGGCCTGATCATTGCCCAATTCGTTACATCGGTTATACTGATCGCCGGCACTTTTATCGTATATCAACAGGTGAGCTTTATGCGTGATCAGCGCATCGGTGCCAATATCAATCATACGGTCATCCTGAAAGGACCGCAGACACTACCGGATTCTCTTTATCAAAACACCTATCAGCCGTTTAAGTCTGACGTTTTAAAACAACGCGGGATACAGAGTCTTTCATCATCCACCAGTATTATGGGAGATGAAATCTACTGGACAAACCCGTCCAAAAAACTGAATGGAAATGATGCCGGCGTTACGCTTTATAACCTGGGCGTTGATTATGATTTTATTCCTTCTTACCAGATTCAGCTGGTTGCGGGCAGAAATTTTTCAAAAGACTTTGTCACCGACAAAAATGCTGTGCTGCTGAATGAGAATGCATCGACCCTGCTGGGATTTAAAAATCCGTCCGACGCGATCAATCAGAAAATCCTGCGCGGCGGACATGATACATTGACGATTGTGGGCGTCACAGAAAATTATCACCACCTGGGTCTGCAAAAAATCATTGACCCGATGATCATCTTGCTGCGTCCCAATTTCTCCCAGTATTATTCGGTAAAAATAAATGAGGGTCAAACGCAGCAGGCGATCGCATCGCTGAAAACCATCTGGAACCGTTATTTTCCAAGAGATCCTTTTGATTACTTTTTCCTGGATGAATCCTTTGGTCAGCAGTATAAGGCTGATGGACTTTTCGGAACCGTATTTGCCATATTCGCTTTCCTGGCGATATTAATTGCCTGTTTTGGTTTACTGGGGTTGTCGGCCTATAATGTTTTACAGCGCACAAAGGAAATTGGCATCCGCAAAGTGCTCGGGGCATCGGTGCAAAGTATCCTGCTGCTTCTCTCGAAAGATTTTCTGAAACTCATCATCATATCTTTATTCCTGGCGATTCCGTTTGGCTGGTACATCATGAGTAAATGGCTGGAAGATTATGCATTTCGCATACATATCGGCTGGTGGGTATTTGCTATTGCCGGCGCTTCCGCGCTGATCATCGCCATTATCACCATCTATATCCAGACGCTGAAGGCTGCGATAAAAAATCCGGTAAACAGTTTGCGGTCGGAATGAAATCCCCGAAGTGAAAAAAACTTCCCTGAAATAAAAAAGCCATATTGATCGGCCCGTTGACTTCATTTTATTTTTTCAACCATCAACCGTTCACAGACGATATGGCTAAGAGACTGTGAAGACCTGCTTCCATAACTTACAACCATTGACAGGTCAAACGCCTCGATCGATTTAATTTTTAATTTAATTCCCAGCTTCATCTCGCGACTGTTGAGGAATTTGAGGAATTCGTTAGATGTATTGATAACAGCTGCCAGTTTCACCGTATCGCCCGCTTTACAATCTGAAAGTTTATTGTATTCTATCCAGGCAATTTTCCCGTTTTTATCCGGAATCGGCGAACCGTGCGGATCTACTTTTGGGTAACCCAGCAACTCATCCATTTTTTCAAAAAAAGAAGCCGACTGAACATGTTCCATCTGTTCGGCAATATCATGCACATCTTCCCAGCCAAATCCCATTTTTTCCGCCAGGAA
>DASXKM010000404.1:0-6485 GCA_036496825.1 Puia sp.
AATGAGACTTTGCAATTGCGTGTTCAGATCCACCTGACTTTGAAATAAATCTGCATCATTGGCAACGCCCACGTTTTGTTGTTGCTTGACAATCTCCAGTCTTTGACGCGATGCTTTGATAGATGCTTCGAGTGTTTTCGCATATTCCTGCTGGCGAACGATGTCATAATATTTCAGCATCACATTAAATATCAGGGTCTGCACACGGGAAATATATTGCTGTTGTGTTTGGGACACAACAACGCCAAGCCGGTTTTTTTCATTTACGATCCGGCCTCCGGCATAAAGCGGAACAGTGGCGGACACACCCGCATTTAGCTGATTGGAACTCGCGTTGGTGCTGTTTTTATTATTTAACGGATTAGAATATCTTTGTTCAAGACTTGTCAGCTGCTCGGTAATAGTGTTAACTGATTGAACGAAGGGTAACCCGCCGGCAGTTCCATAATTATTATTTATGCCGGCAATATCAACGATATTTTTAAAGATTGCCAGGGAAGGACTGTTTCTCATGGCAATGCCGATCGCGCTGTCCAGCGTTACCTGTTGTGAAGCAACCTCCTTGGTCAGCAATGCACAAAAAAGAAAAAATACAATCCGAGGCATCATTTTCTAATTGAATAAAACTATTTATTGTCGTTCGTTTAGCGTGTATCGTCAATCGCATTTCGATAAACGATGAACGATATACGATGAACGATACCAGGCCGGCAGTTCAATTTTTCAATTGCCCGCCCTCCACTTCCAGTCTTCGAGTCTTCCTGACTTTCACACTACTCACCGAGCCCACTAACCTCCGCAGCAATCTTATGTTTCCCCGAGATATATGTGTACACTGAAGGAATCACAAATAATGTCAGGATCAGCGAAAAAAGAATTCCACCCACCACCACGATACCCAACGGAATCCTGCTCGTGGATGCTGCGCCAAGACTCAGCGCAATCGGCAATGCGCCCAGTGAAGTCGCAAGACTCGTCATCAGGATCGGCCGTAACCGCTGCTGTGAAGCTTCTATGACCGCTTTCTTTTTTTCCAGACCATGCGCCCTTTTCTGATTGGTAAATTCCACGATCAGGATACCGTTCTTGGTGACCAGTCCGATCAGCATGATCATCCCGATTTCAGAAAATATATTCAGCGTCTGACCGAACAACCACAAACTCAACAGGGCACCCGCAATGGCCAGAGGAACCGTTAACATAATCGCAAACGGGTCAATAAAACTTTCAAACTGGGCGGCCAGGACCAGATAGATCAATATCAGCGCGAGGCCGAATGCAAATAATATATTGGATGAACTTTCGGCATAATCTCTCGATGTGCCGCTGAGCGCTGTTTGAAACGTGGGATCCAAAACCTTCGCAGCAATAGCATTCATGGATTTAATACCGTCTCCGATGGTCTGACCATCAGCTAAAGACGCAGAAATGGTTGCGGCCTTATACCGGTTGAAATGATAAAGCGTTGAAGGTGCACTGTTTTGTTCCATGATAAGAACAGATGAAAGGGGTATCTGCTCTCCCTTCGAATTGCGAACGTACAATTTGGAAATATCCGCCGGCTGGTTGCGTTCGGTTCTGACTACCTGTGCGATCACCGGATACTGATATCCATTCTGAATAAAATAAGCCAGTCTTCCTCCACTGAAAGCAGATTGCATCGCAGAAATGACATCCAATGTAGACAGTCCGAGATCCCTGATCTTGATCCGGTCCAGGGTGATGTCCACTTCCGGTTTATTAAATTTAAGATTCACGTCTGCATTGGAAAAGGTTTTATCTTTTTTTATTTCCTCTAAAAATTTAGGAATAGCTTCTTTTAGTTTATCGAGATTTTGATTCTGCAACACAAACTGAACTGGCAAACTGGATCTCGAACCGGATCCTACGGCGATCGTCTGCTCCTGAATAACGAAAATACGCGCATCTACAAACCGACCCAATTTTCGCTGAAGATCAGCTGCAATTTCTGCCTGTGATCTTTTGCGTTGATCAGGTGGTATTAGTCCGATACGAGGCTGCGAAGTGTTAACCGATGGACCTGCCGGTGTTCGCACAAAAACAAAATCTCTTTCCGGAACCGAATCGTATAGAAAGTTTGCGATACTGTCGGATATATTAGACATATAACTGAAGCTCGTACCTTCCGGAGCTGTGGCGGTCATACGTATGGAACTGCGGTCTTCCAGCGGGGCCAATTCACTTTTCAGATTATTGAGCGCGAAAACAATAATAACGATGCAGGCTCCTATAATTACCCAGGCAAACCAGCGGATCTTTAAAAAACCTTCCAGCAGCCTGCGATATCCGTTTTCCATTCCCCTGAAAAAAGGCTCTGTTCTTTCATAAAATTTTCCGTGTGATGCGTCTTTCCTCGTGAGCAACACATTAAGCACAGGTGTGATGGTCAGTGACACGAATGCGGAAATCAGTACGGCAGACGCAAGCACGATACCGAATTCGCGAAATAATCTTCCGACAAATCCCTGTAAAAAAACCACGGGCATGAATACCACGGCCAGGGTCAGCGACGTGGAAATGACGGCAAAGAATATTTCCTTACTCCCTTCCACAGCTGCTTTGCGCAGAGGCATGCCTTCCTCCAGTTTTCTGAAAATATTTTCTGTCACTACGATACCGTCATCAACTACCAGCCCGGTTGCCAAAACAATCGCAAGCAACGTGAGAATATTGATGGTGAACCCGGCAATATACATGATGAAAAATGTCGCAATCAGCGAAATCGGAATATCAATCAGGGGACGAATAGCAATCAGCCAGTTACGAAAAAAGAAAAAGATAACCAGTACAACCAGTGAAAAGGCTATGATCAAAGTGTCCTTTACCTCATTCAGGGATTGACGGATATTGATCGTATTATCAATTAAAACACTAAATTCAAGATCCTCTTTGTTGGCCTTCTTGATGACGGCGAGTTTTTTATTGAACTCGTTCGCAATTTGTATATTGTTGGCACCCGGCTGGGGTATTATAGCTAAACCTACCGCATTCACACCATTATATTTCCAGTTCTGCTCGGGATTCTGCGGACCCACTTCAATTCGGGCGATATCTCCCATCCGGACGATGCCCGAACTATCCACACGCAAAATAACGTTCCGAAAATCGGTTTCGCTGGCCAACCGGCCCTTGGTCTGAATAGTAAGTTCAGTATTGTTTCCGTAGATCTTTCCGGGTGGTATTTCAACATTTTCCGTAGCGAGTGCATTCGTAATATCATTGAACGCAATGCCGTAAGCATTCATTTTATCGGGATCCAGCCAGATCCGCATGGCAACTCCTTTATCTCCAAACACATTGACCGAACTGACTCCATCAATAGTCTGTAGTTGTTGCAAAAGAACATTATCCGCGTAATCACTCAATTGCATCAGGCTCTTGGTGCGACTCTGCAAGGCAAGAATTAATATAAAATCGCTGTTGGCATCGGCTTTCGTAACAACCGGCGGCGCATCAATATCGTGCGGAAGATTTCTGGCGGCCTGACCAACTTTATCCCGCACATCACTGGCTGCACTTTCCAGATCTGTACCCAGGGTGAATTCAATCGTGATATTACTGTTCCCCAATGAACTGGTGGAAGAAATAGTCCGGATACCAGGAATACCATTGATTTGTTTTTCAAGCGGCTCGGTGATCTGGCTCTCGATGATATCAGGATTGGCTCCTGTATAAGAAGTAGACACATTGATGAACGGCGGATCAATGGCCGGATAATCCCGGACTGCGAGAAAATTAAATCCGACAACTCCGAACAGAATGATCATCAGGTTCATGACCGTGGCCAACACCGGTCGCCTCAGGGATAATTCCGAAATATTCATGCTTGCTTCATTCTATTTTGCAGCTTCGTTATTATTTAATGCGGCGAATTCTTCCAGTGTTCTGACATGTCTTACCTGGAGTGGGGCTTTTGGTCGCGCAAATAACACGCCGGTAACAACTACCGTATCTCCGGGATTTACACCGGCAGTTATTTCGACATTATTAGAAAAGCGGATGCCTGTCTTTACATTCGAGAAATTCGCTTTCCCGTCTTTCACAAGCACGACCTGGCTGTTTTTATCATCCGGAATCAGGGCATTCGTGGGAATCATGATCGCCGATTGATTTAACCCTGAATGCAGGATTACTTTGACGAAACTACCCGGATTTGCCTTACTGTTTTCCAGTATCGCGCGGATCGTCATATTCCTGGTGGACAGATTAACCTGTGGTTCAATCGCAATCACCCGCGCCTTCCTCGTCTTGCCGTTTTCATCCATATCAACGTCGACGATACCACCGATTTTTACCGCTGAACTATAATCTTCCGGTATGGTAAAATCGATTTTTATTTTATCCAGCTGTGATAATGTTGCGATCAGTGTCGAAGGTGTGACATAAGCCCCTACGCTTACCTGGCGCAATCCGATATAGCCATCAAAAGGGGCTTTCAAAATCGTCTTGTCGAGTAATGCCTTGTTGTATTCAATGTCCGCTTTAAAACCATTTACAACATTCAATGCAGCGTCATAGTCACTCTGGTTCAATCCATTCACAGCCAGTAATTGTTTATCACGCTGTTCTGTTTTCTCGGCAAGTTCAAGCGCCACTTTACTTTTATCCAGCTGCGCCTGGAGGTCGGCATTATTTATGATTGCAATCAATGTTCCTTTTTTGATCAGCTTTCCTTCTTCAACATTGAGATAAGTCAGCCGGCCGCTCGCTTCCGGGTGCAGTTCCACATATTCATTAGCAACCACAGTCCCGTTCACTTCCAGGGTATTCGAAACGGGTTTGGCCGATGCAACCAACGCATCGACGAGGATCGGAGGGAATGTTTTTGGCTTTATAGTCTCGGTTTTCGGGGAGCAGGCAAACAGGAAAAACCCTTGCAAAATAACCGCGCAATTTTTCAATACCTGTTTATTCATTCAAAATCCCTGTTTAACCAATGATATGTAAAATGCAAGCCTCAAATATAGCGACAAACGATTTTTTGGACTGTCTAACGGCTCCTTTATTATTTAAACGGGTTAAATCAGTGTTCATTGACCATTTATCATCTTTCGGCGACCAATTTCCTTGTTTATCAATGCAAGTTCCCTGCCCGTTTGTCCGCTGAGTGAACTATTCTCCTCAGCTCTCCGCATCAGATAAGGAATCACATCTTCAATGGGACCAAAGGGCAGGTATTTGCTCACGGAGCATCCGGCCTTCGCCAGGTTAAACGTGATATGATCACTCATTCCATAGAGCTGCGAAAAGTGAATATGAGGGTGCGCGAAAGACAGGCCGCGGTCTTTGAGTAATTCCGTTGCATGCAGATTACTGTAATCGTTGTGCGAAGCTACGATGGTTGCAATATTTTCAATATGATCGATACAATAGGCAACGCCGGCATCATAATCCCGGTCGGTGGATTCTTTATCAGGTTGAATGGGTGATGAATATTGTTTCTCTTCTGCCCTGGCTCTTTCCTTTTCCATATAAGCGCCACGCACTAATTTGACACCTAACACAAAATTTTTTAACACCGCAGCTTCCAGCATATCTTTTAAAAATGAAAGCCGGTCGTGCCGGTACAATTGAACGGTATTATATACGGCCACTTTTTCTTTGTTAAATTCGGCCATCATCTGAATACACAATACATCCACCGGATCCTGTATCCAGGTTTCTTCAGCATCCACCAGCACCGCAATATTTTTCTCTGCAGCCGACGCACATATTTTTTTCATACGGTCGCGAACCCGCTCCCATTCCGCCATCTCCTCGTTTGTAAAGCCCGACATTGCAGCTTCATATCGCCTCATTAGCGGACCGGAACGTTCATCCAGCGAATGGTCCAGCTTTTCCAGTAATTCGAACCGCGCGAAGCCCGTTACCTTTATACTGATAAATGGAATATTGGGCTGTGATGCCGCGTAGTTAATCACGCGGATAAACTCTTCACAGGCTTCGTCAAAACCGGCCTCCCCGTTATTGCCGCCTTCCACGCCATAATCCAGGATGGCCTGTACATGATAAGCCGCGAGTTTACGGGCCACCGGTGCAGTCTGTTCAAGGGTTTCACCACCGACGAACTGGGAAAAGATCGTTTTGCGAATGATTCCGCGGATCGGCAATTTCAGGCGTATCGCCCATGGAGTAATCCAGATACCAAATTTCACCAGCAGGGCATTACCCATGCTGTTAAAAAGAAATCTGGCTTTTTTGAGATCCGCATCTGATTTGTATGCAAATGCATTTTCTGTATTTTCGAAAGAAACAACAGGGTCTGTCATACATTATCACTTCATACGGCCTAAAGCTTAAAGCCTAAAGCCTAAAACTAATGTAAGAATAAAGAATGTATAAATTTATTTTTAGAAAATTGCGTAAACGAAAAGATAAAATCATAATTCCAGACGCTCCTATTTAAATTCGCTTGCCAATTATTATTTTCAGGCCTATTATTCACAAAAACAGTTTTAGGCTAT
>DASXKM010000405.1:0-2640 GCA_036496825.1 Puia sp.
CCGTCTATACTGAAAACCAGATTGGTTTGCTCAATCGTATCGCTATTATATTTTCCCGGAGGAAAATCAATATCGACAGTATGAATACATCTCCATCCGAAATTGATGGAATTCACCGGTTCACCATTGTTATCAATGAAACGGAGGAAGTCGTGAAAAAACTTTGCCGCCAGATTGAAAAACAGGTGGAAGTATTGAAAGCATACTTTAATCAGAATGATGAAATCGTATGGCAGGAACTCGCCCTGTATAAAGTGTCAACCGATCAGATCGTTGAAAAGGTAAAAGTGGAAAGACTCCTGAGAAAATATGGGGCACGGGCAGTCGTGATCCGAAAAGATTATACAGTATTTGAAACCACGGGTCATCGGGAAGAAACCGATGGATTACTGGAGGCCCTGGAACCGTATGGAGTGATCGAATTCGTACGCAGCGCCCGGGTAGCCATCATAAATGAAAGCAGCGGCTTCCATGAAAAACTAAAAGAATTCGAACACACCGAACCCGGAGAACTGGTTATAGAAAACGAGTTCCTCGACAAACAGGATGAGGTTTTTAGCATGTGAGCAACGGTTATCGTCAGTTGACAGTTGACGGTTGACGGTTGATATTAAAAGATTCGCTTTGTGCCTTTAGTTTAAAAATTGATTTTAATAACAAAAATAAAAACCAAAAAATGGCAACATTAAATTTCGGCGGAACAGAGGAAACCGTTGTAACCCGCGAAGAATTCCCGCTTTCCAAAGCACAGGAGGTTCTGAAAAACGAAGTGGTAGCAGTAATCGGATATGGTGTGCAGGGCCCGGGTCAGGCATTGAATCAGAAGGACAATGGAATAAATGTAATTGTAGGTCAGCGTAAAAATTCTAAGACCTGGGAAAAAGCCATAAGAGACGGTTTCGTACCGGGAGAAACACTTTTTGAAATTGAAGAAGCCCTTGAAAAAGGCACAATCATATGTTACTTATTGAGTGACGCTGCCCAGATTGAACTATGGCCGACGGTTAAAAAACATCTTACCAAAGGAAAGGCTCTTTATTTTTCTCATGGTTTTGGTATTACGTTTAAGGAACAAACAGGCATCATTCCACCTTCCGACGTGGATGTATTTCTGGTGGCACCAAAAGGATCGGGAACATCGTTGAGAAGAATGTTTCTGCAGGGTCGTGGATTGAACAGCAGCTATGCTATTTTCCAGGATGCTACAGGAAAGGCCAAGGATCGTGTGATCGCGTTGGGAATCGCCGTTGGAAGCGGATACCTTTTTGAAACCAATTTCAAAAAAGAAGTATACAGTGATTTAACAGGAGAACGCGGCACATTGATGGGAGCCATTCAGGGAATTTTTGCTGCACAGTATCAGGTTTTACGTGATAAGGGACATAGTCCATCCGAAGCATTTAATGAAACAGTAGAAGAACTTACTCAAAGTCTGATGCCGCTGGTGGCAGAAAACGGCATGGATTGGATGTACGCCAATTGTTCAACAACCGCGCAGCGTGGTGCACTTGACTGGTGGAAGAAATTCCGTGATGCAACAGCGCCTGTGTTTAATGAACTGTACGAAAGTGTTTCGTCCGGAAAAGAATCACAGCGGTCCATCGATAGCAATAGCAAGAAAGATTACCGGGAGAAACTGGAAGTCGAACTGAAAGAATTACGTGAAAGCGAAATGTGGCAGGCGGGCAAAACAGTGAGAAGCCTGCGTCCGGAAAACCAGGCCGCACCGGTTCTAAAATCAGATAAGAAGCTGGCAGAAAAAGTTTAAATATGGAATCATCGACAAAAACCCGCACCCTGGATGTGCAGGGGGCATCTGAAAGGTTAAAAAAAATAGTGATCAGGACACCATTGGTGTTAAATCAGAATCTCTCACGGCGCTATCAGTGTAATGTTTACCTGAAAAGAGAGGATCTGCAGGTGGTCAGATCCTATAAGATCAGAGGAGCCTACAATATGATGAGTAGTTTCCCGGAAGAAGTGCTGAAAAAAGGCGTTGTATGCGCAAGTGCCGGCAATCATGCGCAGGGATTCGCCTACTCATGCAAGAAACTCAATGTGAAAGGTGTTGTTTTCATGCCCATTATTACACCAAAACAGAAAGTCGATCAGACCCGGATGTTTGGTGAAAATTTTGTCGATATAAAACTCATTGGTGATACGTTCGATGATTGCGCCGTAGCAGCCAAAAAATTCACGACAGAAAACCAAATGACTTTTATACCACCATTTGAAGACCACCGTATCATTGAAGGCCAGGCTACTGTGGCGCTGGAGATACTGGATGACCTTTCGGATATCGATTATCTTTTTGTACCTGTTGGTGGCGGTGGACTCGCTTCGGGAACAGGCACTTACTTCAAGACTTACTCTCCTAAAACCAGGATTATCGGACTCGAACCAGAGGGCGCACCATCCATGGCAGAAGCATTTAAAGCAGGTCAACCAGTGACACTGGAAAAGATAGACCGGTTCGTGGACGGCGCGGCCGTTAAAAGAACCGGTGAGCTTACTTTTTCAATTTGTCGCGAAGTGCTGGATGCCCTTGATCTGGTACCGGAAGGACGTGTGTGCACAACGATACTCAAATTATATAATGAGGAAGCTATCGTAGTTGAACCGGCAGGCGCCCTTTCCATC
>DASXKM010000406.1:0-3762 GCA_036496825.1 Puia sp.
CTCCCTTGTTTGTAAAGATTTCCGAAATATTCATGCCTTCATTGTTTACAATAACGGCGTCAAGATCGTAAAATGGAATTTGAAGTCTTTTTGCAATTTGGGTTCCCCAATGAGTTTTACCGGAACCCATGAATCCGATCAGAAATATACGCATGCCCTATTTATAATTACAAAACTTTTTAAATTTCAGGTGTCGCAAAACGTATACTGTTACAGCATACAAAGTTTTACATAAAAGCGTTTAATCCGGTTACATCCATACCGGTGATCAGCAAATGCACGTCATGAGTACCTTCATAAGTGAGCACACTCTCCATATTCATCATATGTCGCATAATAGAATATTCTCCGGTAATGCCCATCCCTCCTAACATTTGCCTGGCTTCCCTTGTAATCTGAGTGGCAATTTCACAGCCATTTCTTTTTGCCATCGACACTTGTGCCGGGGTCGCTTTTTTTTCATTCATCAATACGCCTAACCGCCAGTTCATCAATTGTGCTTTGGTAATTTCGGTTATCATTTCAGCAAGCTTTTTCTGTTGAAGCTGGAAGCCGCCGATAGGTCTGCCAAACTGAACCCTCTCCTTACTATATCGTAAAGCAGTATCATAACAATCCATCGCGGCACCAACAGATCCCCATGCAATCCCGAATCTGGCCTTTGTAAGGCAGCTCAACGGGCCTTTCAATCCCCTGATCTCCGGAAACAGGTTTGATTTCGGAACCTTTACATTGTCAAAAACCAATTCGCCGGTGGCAGAAGCTCTCAGACTCCATTTGCCATGCGTAATTGGAGTAGTAAAACCCTCCATCCCCCTTTCAACAACCATTCCCCTGATTTCACCCTGGTCATCTTTGGCCCATACCACAGCAATCCGGGCAAAAGGCGCATTGCTGATCCACATTTTGCTCCCATTTAGCACAACATGGTCTCCGGCATCACGGATATTGCTCAACATCCCTCCGGGATTTGAACCATGATCTGGTTCCGTCAGACCAAAACATCCCAGCCACTCACCGCTCGCCAATTTTGGAAGCATTCTCCTTTTCATTTCTTCAGAACCATAGGCATATATCGGGAACATAACCAAAGAGCCTTGTACAGAAGCAGTGGAACGAACGCCACTGTCACCCCTTTCAAGCTCCTGCATCATCAAACCATAACTAATATAATCCAGCCCACCACCGCCATAGGATTCCGGAATAGTAGGCCCGAAACATCCCAGTTCCCCCAACTGCTTCACAATTTGTTGTGGAAATTCAGCTTTCTGAGCATAGTCTTCTATGATGGGGCTTATCTCTTTTTTTACATACGAACGAACCGATTCCCGGATGAGTTTATGCTCTTCAGTGAGCAGATCATCTACCAGGTAATAATCCGGACCTTGAAATGTATCGGTTTTGGCAGCCATGACGGTGTAGTTAGCTGCGAAAATACCCAATTAAGCCTAAAGCTTAAAGCACAAAGCATAAAGAACCGATTACTGCCTATGATATGCCTGATATTGATTATAATATTGATGCCTAAGCAATTACAAGTTTGAAATTCTCTGAGAAATATTTGTCACTGTCCGGGAGATCAGGACACGCCCTTATTTTATCAAATGGATGCAACATCCTGCTTTTCTTTGTGTACTTAATATAAGAAAATAAAACAGCTGTTGGAGTTAAGTGCACCTATACAACATGACGAACTGGTAGAACGCTGCAGGCAGGGCGACAGACGTAGTTATGGTGAACTATACCAAAAATATTCCAAAGCAATGTACAATACCAGTTTGAGGATTGTAAACCATACGGCAGACGCAGAAGACGTGCTTCAGGAATCATTTGTAGATGCATTTGCAGCGATTGACAGTTTTGCATACAAGTCGACTTTCGGAGCCTGGTTAAAAAGGATCGTGATCAATAAGTCGATTAACACGCTTAGAAAAAAGAAAATGGACATTATTGATATCGATAAAACAAGTGCGGTGCATGTACCCGAGGAAGACGCATTCGATGAAGAAGGAATAAGATTGAAAGTGGAGGAAATAAAAAAAGCGGTAAAAGAATTGCCAAATGGTTACAGGACGGTTCTCACGCTCCACTTATTCGAAGGATATGATCAGGAAGAAATAGCAGAGATCCTGCAAATATCACATGCTACAGTTAGAACACAATATATGCGCGCGAAACAAAAATTGTTATTCATTATAAAACAAGGAGGCTTATCATGAGCAGCCCATTCGAAAAATTCGTTCAGGAAAACCGGGAAAAATTTGATACCGAAACACCGGATCCCAGGGTATGGGAGAAGGTCAATGAGAGATTGAATCCGGATTCTGAAAAGACAACACCTGTTCTTCCCATGCCTTTCAAACGCTGGCTGGCAGCTGCGGCGGCGATCGTGGTGATCGGCCTTTCTGCCATACTTTATTATTCCGTAAGCCGGAATAAAACTCAGGAAGTTGCAGACACCCATCCGGCACTTTTAGATACAAGTAATCATCTCCCGGCGATCAATATACCGGTCGATACGTCGAGACAAATTGCTCAAAAAGATCCGGTTGATCCGCAGAAAATAAATACAGGAAATCAGGAAACTGGCAATCCTTCAAAGGAACTCCCGGAAACAGTAGAAAATAAAGAAATGTTTTACTATGCGAAGCTGATAGAGCTCAAACACGAAGAACTCAAAACACTTGAAAAGGATGAACCGCTACTGTACAGGCAGTTCTCCGG
Source organism: Puia sp. (assembly GCA_036496825.1). Classification (GTDB taxonomy): domain Bacteria; phylum Bacteroidota; class Bacteroidia; order Chitinophagales; family Chitinophagaceae; genus Puia. The sequence continues at coordinate 2,725 of DASXKM010000406.1, forward strand.
AGATGTGCAGAAGCTGGACAGTGTTTACCATTCCCTAAAAACCCAGTTACCGAATAATTCCAACCGGGAACAGGTTATTGAAGCAATGATTTCAAATCTTCAACTTCAGATCGGATTATTAAATAAACAGTTGGATATTATTAAAAAAATAAAAAATTCAAAAAAATCAGCGTATGAAAAAGCATATAAATCCGTTTAAATTCCTTGCCCTGCTCGCCTTCGCACTGGCGCCCTTACTGGGCATGGCCAACACAGGCGACAATGTTGAAAAAAAGAGAACAATTACTAAATCGTATACCGTGGGTCCTGATGACCGCTTATCCATTGAAAATTCTTTCGGTAATATCGTCATTACCACCTGGGACAAAAATGAGATCCAGGTTGATATTGAAATTGGTGTCCACGCGAATTCTGATGAGAGAGCGCAAAAGATGATGGACCAGATTAATGTAACTGACCACCAGGGTGGTAAGGAGATCGGATTTAAAACAGAAATTGGAAATATGGGAAAGAGCAAAGACAATGGCGGTGAGGATAACAGGAAGTTTTATGTGGATTACAAAGTGAGCATGCCCTCCAGAAACCCACTGCGTATCGAAAACAGTTTTGGGAAAATAAATATTCCGGATTTTGAGGGAACTGCCAGCCTGACTAGTAAATTCGGAGAACTGACAACTGGAAAAATTCCAAATGCAAAAACAATTCATGTTGAATTTGGAAAAGCAGAAATCGGTCACCTGAATAATGCGGATGTCGTTTTTAAGTTTAATAGCAAATCCACTATAGCCGGCATCGGGGGCAATTCAAAAGTAGACGTTCAGTTCTGTAGCCAGGTGAGTCTCTTTGTGGATAAAACAATTAGTGAACTTTCTCTTTTCCAGTCTTATTCTACCATCGATCTGAAAGTTCCGGATGATCTCTCTGCCCAGTTTGATGTATACACAAATTTTGGCAGTTTCAAAAACAGAACAGGATTCAAAATTTCTTCAGATAATGAAGACGAATCGTCCGGGCCAAAATTCGACAAGAATTATTCCG
>DASXKM010000407.1:0-1538 GCA_036496825.1 Puia sp.
CCGGGCAGCTGGTCGATCGGTGCAACCGGCTTTGGTGAGATTCTGCCATATCATGACAATATGATTTCACTGAATCATGAAGTGAAAGATAAATGGGGACTGCCTGTGCTGACAATGGATGCCGGTCTAAAAGAGAACGAACTCGCGATGCGCAAGGATATTGTAAAAGATCTGGTCGAGATGTTTGAGAACGCCGGAGTTAAAAATATTACCACCTGGGACAGGAATTATGCAATTGGTCAGGGCATCCATGAGATGGGTTCGGCGCGGATGGGTCGTGATCCCCGAACATCCGTTTTGAACAGTCATAACCAGGTTTGGGATGCGCCAAATGTTTTTGTAACCGATGGCGCCTGTATGGTATCCAGCGCTTGCCAGAATCCCTCGCTGTCCTATATGGCGTTTACAGCACGTGCGGCTGATTATGCCGTGAATGAATTAAAAAAACAAAACTTATGACCCTTTTTCTGCGAAATATTTTTTTTTCCGTGATCACGCTTTCGGTGCATGCACAGCCAATTCCCCATCTTGAAAAACAGGGAACCGCCTCAAGATTGGTTGTGGATGGAAAGCCCATGCTGCTACTCTGTGGAGAACTCCATAATTCAAGCACTGGCGGATTGGATTATATGCGACCCATCTGGAAATGCATGTCTGAAAAAAATCTGAACAGCGTGATCGCTGCCGTGTCGTGGGAACTTGTAGAACCAGCCGAAGGCAGTTTCGATTTTACACTTGTTGACAGTACGATAGCTGGAGCCCGGGCCGCAAACCTGAAACTGATCCTCATCTGGTTTGCCAGCTGGAAAAACGGAGGATCCATCTATATGCCGGCCTGGGTAAAAAAGGATGATAAGAAATATCCAAGGGTAAAAGACCGGTCCGGGAAATCACTTGAAATACTTTCCACTTTTGGCGAAGCAACCATGAAGGCGGATGCCAGAGCATTTGCCGCTCTCATGCATCACATTAAAGAAACAGATAGCAAGTACCAAACCGTGATCATGATGCAGGTAGAAAATGAAATGGGCATACTCGACAACCCGGGTTCTCCCGGAAATGCGCCGCGCGATTTTAGTCCCGCTGCGGAAACCGCCTTTCATGCTGAGGTTCCCGTAACACTGATGAATTATCTCGAAAGACACAAAGATTCTTTATATCCTGAACTGAAAAAAGTCTGGGCTGACAATGGTTATAAAAAATCAGGGAGCTGGGAAGAGTTATTTGGAAAAAGTTCTCTAAAGTCTGATCAGAAAGACTGGAAGTCATTTTCCTATTATACCGAAGAGCTGTTTTCTGCCTGGAACTACGCGAATTATGCAGGTCAGGTCGCGGAAGCGGGGAAAAAAGAATATCCGATTTCGATGTATGTCAATGCCTGGCTGAAACAACCTTTCAGTTATATACCGGGGAAATATCCAAGCGGCGGTCCACTGCCCCAGGTGATCGATATCTGGCGTGCCGCAGCCCCTTCGATAGATTTCATCGCTCCGGATATTTATACCGATGAATTCGTCTGGGTATGTCATGAATATACA
>DASXKM010000408.1:0-3051 GCA_036496825.1 Puia sp.
GTATGGAAGCGCAGGTCATCGGGCGCGTTGAATCTTCTGATAAAAAAGAACTATTGATTGATGCGGGGGGAAACAAAATTGGGTTTTAATGATTAGTTATTAAGGATTAATTATTAACTGGCAATTGACGTTAATCCTTAATAACTAATAACTAATAATTATTTCTTCGGTTTTAATGAAAGAATATACTGAATGATCTGATTCAAATCTTTCTGCGCCAGATCCGGATGGGCCGACATAACCACATCACCCCAGACACCTCCTCCACCCTTCACGATTTTCTGACTCAGATAAACCTTTGCATTTTTATCATGCGCATATTTTTCCGCCACGCGGACAAACGAAGGTCCGATCGACGCGCCATTTTCTTTATGGCAACTCTTGCAATCCATTACCTGCGTCAATGCGTACCCGGCTGCAAAAGGGCCATGGGCAGACGCGGAGGTATCGGCGACAACGGCCGGAGCAGTCACTTCTGCCGAAGGCGTCGCGTTATAATCAATACGTGAAAGACCCGCATCAGGATTCCTCTGAAACCATGCCGTTCCATATTCCAGCAGATATATTTTTCCATCAGGTCCCGCTTCCATATCAATGCAGTTATGCAAAACGGTGTGGGGCATGAACGGCTCCATTTGTTCAAAGTCGCCATTGGGTTGCAGGGTTACAACTTTTATCCATCCGCGGATCCAGTCGTAGATAAAGAGTTTGCCATTATAGTATTCCGGATAGCGGGTCGCTGCCGGATACATATCTGTATAATAAACCGGGCCTGCCATTGCGTTTCTTCCGCCCGTGCCCAATTCCGGAAATTCGGGTGAAACGGCGTAAGGATACCAGATAAATGCTGGCTGGGCAGGCGGAAGCTCCGTGATGCCGGTGTTATTGGGAGAATGATTTTCCGGCTTTGCAGGATTAAACGCATCGCCCGAAACACCCGTCAGATAATTGTACCGGCGATAGGCATAATTGTTTCCAACAAAAAACGGCCAGCCAAAGTAACCGGCTTTTCTGGCCTGATTCACTTCATCATATCCACGCGGGCCGCGCGTCGAAAGACTATCATTGGGTGCATCAGGGCCCACTTCTCCCCAATACAGATAACTATTTTTCTGATCCACAGAAATACGATAAGGATTCCTGTTTCCCATCACGTAGATCTCGGGTCTTGTTTTCGGCGTACCCGGCGGAAACAAATTACCCGCGGGAATTTCATAGCTGCCATCCGGGTGCACACGAATACGCATGATCTTTCCCCGCAGATCGTTGCTGTTCCCCGCAGATCTTTCTGCATCATATTGCAAATGCCCCGGAGCACTGTTCAATGGTGCGAATCCATGATTGACATACTTCTGACCAGGTTCATCAAAGGGTGTTGAATTATCGCCGGCAGAAAAATATAACAGACTATCCGGACCAAAGGCAATGGAACCGCCCGTATGACAACAGATCTCGCGTTGTGAATAAACTTCCAGTATGACTTTTTCGGAAGAATTTACAACCGTATCATTTTCAAAATTGAATCGTGATAACCGGTTCACCGAACTATCGGACGGACTATAATAAATATAGATCCAGTGATTTTTACTAAAATCCGGATCCTTTGACAAACCCAGCATGCCTTCTTCCGCATTGACTCCTTTTACTTTTGCCTTATAATATACGTTTAGAAAACCAGCCTGCCTTATAGATCCTGTGGATTGTTTGTATAACATGATTTCACCGCGACGTTGAAGCACTAAAATATCGAGGTTTGGAAGAATGGTCATTTCAGTCGGCTCAAAAAAATGATCCTGCACCAATATTGTTTTTGTGAAATGATTTTCCGATGGCGGATAAGGAGTAACTGCCTTACTATAGTCCAGCGGTTCAAAATGACCGATGCCGAATTCTATTTCATTCAGTATATTTTTTAAGAACGCGTCATCCGCTACTTTTTTTGAGGTTACGCTGTCGCAGGTATATGACGCCCGGCCGTTTTCAAAATTCTGGTGTATGAATGAAGTGCATGAATCGCCATTGGATCCGATCATTCTTCCATACCAGCTCCAGTTAAATGTTTCTGCATTGGCATGAATTCCCGCATAACCACCGCCGGCCTGCATAAATCTCTCCAATGCGATTCTTTCCATATAACCCAGGCGCAGACCGGAACGATTTAAAAACATAACGGCCGCATAATTCGACAGGGAATCATCCGTAAAAAGAAGGCTCGTATCCGTTATGTTGACTGAAAATCCATTCAGCTCTCCAAGATGCTGAATCGCCTGTGCGATGGAAGCTGCTTCCGGACCAGTGGTCGTATTCGTATAAATCAGAACCCGGGGATTTCCGGTTCGTTTTGGTCTGCAGGATATGGAAAACAGAATGGATATAACCAAAAGTAAACAGAAATACCTCTTCATTGACAGCGCGGTTGATAAGCAGCAAACTTACGTAAGAAGTATGGAAGTATGGAAGTATGAAAGTATGGAAGTGGGTTTTTAACCACTTCTTAAAAACAATTTTACCACTTCTTAAAAACGAAGAATACAGCGAGTACCAGGAAGCCAAAGCCGACGAGGTGATTCCAGGCGAGTTTTTCTTCCTTAAAAAAAATCATTGTAAAAGCGACGAATACAGTGAGTGTGATCGCTTCCTGTATTGTCTTTAACTGAACCAGTGTAAACGGGCCGCCATCTTCCCTGAATCCCGCCCGGTTGGCAGGTACCTGGAAAAGATATTCGAAAAAGGCAAGTCCCCAGCTGATGAGGATAACGGTAAACAGCGCCATGTTTTTTCCCCAGGAAAAATCTTTAAATCTCAGATGCCCGTACCAGGCGAATGTCATGAACGTATTGGAAATGAGCAGAAAAATAACCGTCTTTAATCCCCGCATATTTTTAAAAAAATTTATGAACTCACCGGCGCCAGTTGTTTGAGCACAACGATGCTTTTACTGATACTGTCCCACGGATCCTTTGGCATGTCATGTTCGATAAAATAAAATTTCATACCGGATGTTTCAGAGGCGGCGAAGATTTTTTTAAAATCAATGGTGCCGCTGCCTAC
>DASXKM010000409.1:0-3540 GCA_036496825.1 Puia sp.
AAATACGGCGACTCCTTTGCTTTTTAAAATTTTCAACAGCGTTGACTACGATGCCGATGAACAGTGGTTTACAAAACCCGCTTCTCTGGATGAACGAATGGTTTGTGCTGAAACCGGTCTGCTCCCGGGACCATACTGCGATCACCTGATAACCGGATATTTCATTCCCGGTGTTTCATCTGCAAAAACCTGTACTCATATGCAGGAAGTCATTGTTTCAGCCGATGAAAAAATATCTTATTGCCGCAGTTGCATGCCAGTCAATGGATACAAGAAAAAACTTTTCCGGATACTGGCGCCGGAAATAGAGAGATATTTTGACGAAAACAATATTGCTTATCAGAAATTACCACCGCATAATCCTTCCTGTGAAAGAATATTTCTGGAAGGCAGTCCCGTCATCACTTCCCTTTCACCCGGATTTGAATATATGATCAGCAGGAAGGATCCTGAGCCGCTGCAACTGACCTGTCACAGTGGAAATGATGTAAATAAAATTTACTGGTATATAAACAACCGGTTTTATAAGGTAGCCACGGCGGGTTCAAAACAGTATTTTGTTCCGGATGAAGGACCTGTGAAAATTTCCTGCACCGATGATAAGGGTCGTAATCGTGATATCTGGATCCGGGTCCGATACGTAGATCTATAACAGTTAATCTGCTTTATTTACGCTGCCGGCTCCGGAGATCTGCTGAGACACGGAAGCATTTCCCTTATAACTGATATTGCCGGCGCCACTGATATCTGCCGTCAGTTTCACGCTCGCGTAAAGTTGCGCACTGCCGGCACCGGAAATATCAACTTTTGTATTTTCTGTCAGCAGATCATAACAATATGCATGACCTGCTCCGGTCAGGTTCATATCGAAATCCTTCGCCTGGCCCCTGAGATTAATCGAACCCGATCCGGAAATGCCGGCAGAAATTTTTGGCGCATCTACCTCCATTTTAATATCCCCGGCTCCACTGGCTTCGAGGGAAAGCTCATCAGTACTCGTGATTTTATTCTGTCCGATAATATCACTGGATCCCGAAACTTCGATGCTTTTATAGGTTGGAGAAGTGACATATACCCTGAGATCACCGGAGGGGACCAGATTTACGCCCTCCTTTGTTTTTATGATGATCCGGTCTCCCTGCTGGATCAGTTCTATGTATGAGAGAATATTTTCATCCCCCTCCAGTTTGACCGGTTGAAGGTCTCCCTGGATCACCATCAGTTGAATATTGCCTGCGGCTTCCACTTCCCGGAAAGAAGAAACGGTTCTTTCTTCCGATTTGATAACACCGTTTCCATGAACTCGTTTTCCGAAGAAACGACAGGATGACAATCCTAAAATTGCTATCAGTGCTAAATAATAGTATTTTCTCATGACTGGTTTTTGATCTGAAAAGTTCGGTTTTTATACCGATTAGAAAAAAATATTGTGTTTGGGACGTTGGGATGTGGTAAAAGGTTACGGGCCGTGTAAAAAATCGGGGAAAATCTGACAAAAAAAGGGCAGTCCTTTCTTTATCTTTGCGGCTCATGAATGAAAAGATTCTAATCCTCGATTTTGGCTCCCAATATACCCAGCTGATAGCCCGTTCTGTTCGTGAAGCCAATGTGTATTGTGAAATTATTCCTTATCATAAGAAAATTGAACCGGATCCTTCTCTGAAAGGTATTATTTTATCCGGTTCCCCATTTTCTGTAAATGACCCCCAGGCGCCCGTGGTGAATGTAAAGGCCCTTCATCAGACTATCCCGATACTGGGAATTTGTTATGGTGCCCAGCTGACGGCCAGGGAATTTGGCGGCCGGGTGGCAAACAGCAGTAAGAGGGAATATGGCCGGGCTCTGCTGAGCAAAACAAAAGACGATGTGTTATTGCATGGAGTGAGTGATTTATCGCAGGTGTGGATGAGCCATGCCGATACCATACTGGAACTGCCTGCGGGCTTCGATATACTCGCTACCACCGATTCAATTCCCTATGCAGCCTTCAGAAACAATGGTGAAGGATTTCCATTGTACTGTTTACAATTTCATCCCGAAGTATATCATTCTATTGAGGGGAAGAAGATTATCCGGAATTTCCTGGTAGACGTTTGCGGATGTAAACAGGATTGGACGGCTGCCCATTTTATCAGTGATACGGTAACGGCGCTTAAAAAATCCATTGGAGATAAAAAGGTCATTATGGCCCTGAGTGGCGGGGTGGATTCTACCGTAGCGGCTACGCTGATCCATCGGGCGATTGGAAAAAAACTATATGGCTTTTTTGTTGATAACGGGGTGCTTCGTAAAGACGAATTCGAACAGGTTCTGGAAACCTATAAACGCATCGGGCTGAATGTAAAAGGTATTGACGCCAAAAAGCAATTTTATAAAAAGCTGGAGGGTAAAACCGATCCGGAAAAGAAACGGAAGGCCATTGGTAAACAGTTTATAAAAATTTTCGCAGAAGAGGCGGGCAAGATGAAGGGGGTTGATCTTTTGGGTCAGGGTACCATCTATCCTGATGTTATTGAAAGTATTTCTGTTCATGGTCCTTCACAAACCATCAAATCACATCATAACGTGGGCGGCCTTCCAAAAAAAATGAAACTGGGTCTGGTAGAACCACTTCGTTTTCTATTTAAGGATGAAGTGAGAAGGGTTGGCAAAGAACTTGGAATTCCTGATGAGCTTCTGCAACGTCATCCTTTCCCGGGGCCTGGACTCGCTATCCGGATTCTTGGAGAAGTAAATGCCGAAAAAGTAAATCTTTTGCAAAAGGCGGATCAGGTATTTACACAGGCCTTAAAGGACCACAAATTATATGGAGCCGTGTGGCAGGCTGGAGCGATTTTATTACCGGTTAAAAGCGTGGGCGTGATGGGAGATGAACGTACATATGAATTTACGGTGGCGTTAAGGGCCGTCACGTCTGTTGATGGAATGACGGCAGACTGGGCGCATCTGCCCTATGATTTCCTTGCCCAGGTTTCAAACGATATTATAAATCAGGTAAAGGGAATTAACCGCGTAGTGTATGATATCAGCAGTAAGCCACCTGCCACGATCGAATGGGAATAAGCCATCACATGAAAATATTATCAGGACTGTTTATTGGTTTGTTTTTGTTTTGCGCCGGTCCGATACAGGGCCGCGCTCAAACGCATGATAGTCTGAAATACCATATTGCCGTATTTCTTCCGCTATACCTGGACTCTGCGTTTGATGCATCCGGTAACTACCGGTATGACCAGAGTTTTCCAAAATTCCTCAACCCCGGTCTCGAGTTTTATGAGGGAATTGAACTGGCCATGGATTCACTTCGTAAAAAAGGCACCTCGCTCGAAATAACGGTCTACGATACGCGAAGTACGAAAAAATCGATACAGCAGATGATGGAAGAACCGGCATTTTCCAACATGCAGCTGATCCTCGGTTATGTAAATGCAGGGGATCTCCGCATACTGGCCAATGTTGCCAGGAACATGGAAATTCCTTTTATCAATGTAAATTTTCCGAATGATGGCGGTGTTACCGGCAACCCGGAATTCGTTATTT
>DASXKM010000410.1:0-2290 GCA_036496825.1 Puia sp.
AGAGATCAATATTGGGTTTCATCGCTGTTGAAATGGGGACTACATTTGTATTGGAATTGAAATTAGATATACATCCAGATCAATTCCCAGGTTGGTTTCCAACGCTTACGTTTGCAAAATAATTTACTGCCATATCTGCTGACGATTCTTGCCACCAAGATTTTTTAATCAATTTTTTTTCACTACTAAAATCGTCACATTATGAAACGAGTATTCGCAAACTTCAATCTTAGAAAATCGGCATCGGTTCTGGGCGCAGCAGCGCTGTTAACCCTTGGATCTGCAAAGGCCCATGCAACACCGATCATCGAAAAAATTATCAGCCCGACTGACAAACTGGTAAATGTAACTTTTGTCGGAGCAACTGATAACAGCTTTGTATTCCATCTTGATTTTGACAATAAATCAGGTGAGAAATTTTCACTGATCATAAAAAATGATGCTGGTGAAGTCGTGTACCAGGCTACTTACAATGACATTCATTTCGACAAAAATATCCGTATACAGAAGGAAGAAACCGAGATGCATCCAACATTTGTAATCCGTACAGCCACTGAACAGGTTGAACGCAGGTTTTCTGTAAACCGTCAGGTTTCTGAAAATTATGTTGTAACTTCTTTATAAGTCAACCCATTCTAAAAAGTTCTTCCGGTCCATGGCTGGAAGAACTTTTTGCATGAAGCCCAGGGCGTAAAAGCTTATTATTATTTATTGCTTCTGGTAACGAGCCAGATGATAATACCAACAATAAAAACGACGATTAAAATTCCTACCCAGACACCCGCTTTGAAAATTCCTCCCACCACAGCGCAGCTATTTAGAAATACCAAAGCAAGTACCATCAGCAGGAGTAATGATTTTTTCATTTTTTATGATATTCATTGAAATATCGTGCCAGGAGGAAATAAATTGCAGTAACATTTTGTTTTGAATCCAAACAAGAAAATCTGGTTGCTGATCATTTTGAGCTCCCTGCTGCGTATATGGGTTGCTTGTTCACTTGAATTGGGGAATGATGAAGTCTATTACCAGACCTATGCCCAACAGCTCCAATGGAATTATTTTGACCATCCGCCGATGGTTGCCGTGCTGATCAGGATATTCACCTTCAATCTTTATTTTCAAAATGAATTTTTTATACGATTGGGATCTGTTTTCTGCGCGGCTGCCGGTACCTGGTTGATATTCCTTACGGGTCAGCGAATCGGTCAGGCACGCACCGGATGGATCGCAGCCGTTCTGTACAACACTTCTTTCTATACATCCATCATTGCCGGCACATTCATTTTACCAGACTCGCCGCAGGTAGTATTCTGGCTGATGAGTATTTATCTGATGATCCGGATACTCGAAACTCCGGTTTCTAAAAATAAACGAACGATTGATTTCATTTTGCTTGGCATCAGCATCGGATTATGCATCATGAGTAAGATACATGGCCTGTTTCTCTGGCTGGGGTTTGGAGCTTATATCCTGTTTCATCGCAGAAACCTGCTGAAATCGCCGATGCTCTGGGTATCCGGTATGATCAGCATCGCCATTTTCTTTCCCGTATATCATTGGAACCATCTGAATCATTTCATTACCTATAACTATCACCAGGGAAGAATTCATTTCCTGTCAGGTAGTCCTGATCCTGACCATCTGTTGCAACAGGTCTTCGGTTCGGTTTTCTACAACAACCCTGTAAATTTTATAATTTATGTCATCACTATTTGGGCGGTCATAAAACGAAAGATCATCCGTTTGCCTAAAATTTACCCGCTACTTCTCTGGCTCAGCCTTCCTTTAATTCTGGTGTTGCTGTGGACCTCTCTATTCAATGAAACCCTGCCTCACTGGTCCGGGCCGGCTTACTTGTCCCTGATGCTTCTGGCAGCCTGCTGGCTCGATGAAAAAACAAATCTTGCTGTCAGAAACAAATGGCTGAAAGCAGCAGCCTTTTTTTATATGGCAGTAGTTATTATCGGTGTCTTCGGCATCCGGTTTCTGCCATTCCGGATTGGAAGTACCGAAGAAAAAAATCTGGGGAAAGGAGACGTTACCCTGGATATGAATGGATGGCGTTCTTTTGCCATGCGCTTTGATTCGCTCTGCAAAGCGGATATTGCATCCGGCCATATGAAGGAAAATGCGATAATTCTTTCTGACTATTGGTTTCCCGCTGGCCATCTGGATCATTATTATGGTTTGCCCTATCATCATGAAGTGCTGGCGCTGGGCCCTGTGAATGACATCCATCATTTCGCCTGGCTGAATCAGCGGCGGCCGCGTTTGAAAAAAGGCTCGG
>DASXKM010000411.1:0-5397 GCA_036496825.1 Puia sp.
GGGATATCCTGAGCAGACTCATCATCGGTGTAAGGGTGAGTCTTGCCGTGGGACTGATAACTGTTATTTTATCTCTGAGCATCGGTATTTTTCTGGGCGCCCTGGCAGGCTATTATGGCGGGAAGACCGATCAGATGATTATGTGGCTGCTCAATGTAATATGGAGCATCCCGACCCTGCTCCTGGTTTTTGCATTGACCTTGCTGCTCGGAAAAGGATTCTGGCAGGTGTTTATTGCCATCGGCTTAACTATGTGGGTGAATGTAGCACGCATCGTGCGCGGACAGGTACTCGCAGTAAAAGAACTGGAATACATTGAAGCTGCAAGGGCTCTTGGTTATCGCGATGGCCGTATCATTTTCCGCCACATCCTGCCGAATATTCTTGGTCCGGTGATGGTAATTGCTGCTTCCAATTTTGCTTCTGCCATCGTCATTGAAGCCGGATTAAGCTTTCTGGGGATCGGCGTGCAGCCTCCGCAACCCAGCTGGGGACTCATGATCAAGGAGAATTATAATTTTATAATTACACATAATCCGATGCTGGCCCTGGCACCGGGAATCGCCATCATGTTACTTGTCCTGGCATTTAATCTGCTCGGTAATGGATTGAGAGATGCCCTGAATGTGAAAGTCTGATCTTTAAGGTTGAATTAAATGAATTATCAAACATGAGTCTGCACAAATGAACTGGTTTTTTGCTTTAGGCCTAAACCTTTACGCCTTACGCTTTGGGCTTTAGGCTTCATGCTTTTGGCTTTACGCCTTACGCCTCCTTATAAACCGGCACATTGCGGTTAAAACTTTCATCAAGCGATATGAAGGTTTCTGTTCTTTCGATTCCTTTTATCTTTTGTAATTCATCGTGCAATACAAAACGAAGCTGGTTAATATCCTTGCAAACGATTTCAGCGAACATACTGTAATTGCCCGTTGTGTAATTCAGTCTCACGATTTCCGGAACACGCCGGAGTTCCTTGGCCACGGAATCATACAATGAACTTTTCTCCAGATATATGCCGATAAATGCGATGACATCGAAACCCAGATGTTTAAGATTGACATTGAGTTTAGTCCCTTTTACGATCCCAAACTCCTGGAGTTTCTTGATACGTACATGAATGGTACCTCCGGATACAAATAATTTTTTACCGAGATCAGCATATGAAATCTCAGCATTTTCCATCATTTCGTGAATTATTTGCAAATCCAGCTTATCTAGGTTAAATTTACCGCTCATTTTGAATGATTATTTTTATAATATTTAATAAATATACCAATTATTTAAATATTATCAAATGTTTCAAAATATTTCTTAGTAGATATGCAATGGTTTGGGCTTTTTGCCATAATATTGCAATGTCAATGGCCGAGAAGCCTTGATAATACTGTGGAGTGATGAAATTTGGCAGACATGCCCTCTTGTCTCGGGGGTGGGGATCACAGGATAAACATCGCATAATGCCGGTCTCGCTGAAAGGCGTGGCCGACTGGGGTTGACCACCACTAACATTGTGCCTTGGCTAACTGCCTCGTGGAGGTTCGAATCCTCCCTCTACAGCAACAAATTCAAACAAATGCCTTCGCGAAAGCGAGGGCATTTGTTTGAATATTGGAACATGTATATTTTAGCCCATGAATCCCAAACTCCGCGAAGCAATTTATACCTGCTCAGTTTTTATCTTATTATTCATAATTTTTTTCATTAACTATAAAAGCCAGAAAATTCAAACCATTGGTAGTGTTGTTTTTCTTTCTGTTGTTGCGTTTGGAATATTAACCAGGTACATTACTTCAAAAAAAAAGCAGGATGATGAAGATCCAAACAAGAATTAATTTTCCAAAAACTTCATCAAAGGTTTTCTTCCGACAAGAATCTTCGTCTTCTTCGGCACCAGGTCGGGGTGAAAAAATACAATCAGGAAAATCAGGAAAGGGCCAAATTCATAAGCCAGTGTATCTCCCCAGATACACGTAATTGTATTCACCTTGGCATCCGACGGATCCCCTTTCTGATATCTGACTGAAACTTTTTCATCGGCCTTTAAGGGAATGTTAACATTCCCGTTGAAGTAGATGGTATCCCTTCCCGATAGAAACCAAATCACGGGATACGTGGATATGCCCAATACAGATCCAAGGTTGCCATGGCCCGTAAAATAAAAAGTGCCGGTTGTTTCCCGCGATCTGACCAGCCAGAAAAACTTATACAATGGCAGTGGCGAAAGGAAAATAACAAACAGGATGAGGAAAAATGAATTACGACTTAAAATCATATATAATTATTCTCCTGTTCAACAAATGCCAACCGGTCGCAGAAAATGATTTTACAAAACTATAACTATTGACCCGCTTCAGTCATGAGCATGTGCTAATCTTCTCTAAAAGAAATGTTTTTGGCACGGATTTCGACTAAGAGCCGTTAGTATAATTACGAGGAAAATGAAAAATGAGTATAGTGTTAAAGATAAACTAACGCTTCTTTTACTGGCAACCGGCGTTTTATGTTTTGGGGTGATTTTCCCTGACTCGCTCTCCACGCATGTTCAGATAGTTCATTATGCAGCACATTTTGGCATGAGCTTTTTACTGGCTCTCTGTTTTTATATGATTTGTACAGTCAGAATGCAGATTTCAAAAACGATTTCTTACACAGTCCTTATCACTGCCACGCTGCTGATCGGCGTTATTTATAAATATTGGGAAATTGCCACGCAGGGTATGATTGGAAATTATTCTTTCCATTTTATCATAGGCCAAACGGGTGTAATGAAGTCCATGTCTCAGAATCTTTCAGGCCTGTTCGGTGCTATGCTATTAATTGAAGGGCTGCTGGATAGAAACCTGGCTTTCAATGTCATTAAATCAAATAACCTCCACGTGAATAACAGAGGCGAAATGCGGATTGCGAACCAGCCACCAATCACATTGCCTGCAGCCAAAGTTCACGCCGCAAACCATTTTCCGGTTGCCGCAGAAAACTAATTCTTCTTAGTCTTATTTTTGCCGGGCCATGGGCCAAAAAAAACTTTTGCGTTTTGAAGCAATCGGAAATTTCCCGAATGTATTGCAATACCCTGAGGGCATGTCTGGTAAATGGAATCATTTCTTTAAGAATGAAAATCCGATAACACTGGAGCTGGCCTGTGGGAAAGGAGAGTATACAGTTGGAATGGCTGCGCTCTACCCGGCAAGAAATTTTATCGGCGTTGATCTGAAGGGAAACCGGATCTATGCAGGAGCGCTCGAAGGTCTTAAGAACAATATCCGCAATGCCGCATTCCTGCGTACCCATATCGATAAAATTGATGGTTATTTTTTATCCGCTGAAGTCAGCGAAATCTGGATCACTTTCCCCGATCCGCAGCTGCGGACATCCAGGGCAAAAAAAAGACTTACACATCCCCGTTATCTGAGGCTATATCAAAATATTTTAAAACCCGGCGGTTTTGTTCATCTAAAAACAGATTCTCCCGCACTGTTCCATTTTACGAATCTGGTCGCCGACTTATACGGCCTGCGCATATTGGATTCTTCGGAAGACATTTATGCCCGACCGGATAACCCAGCCGAGATGTATATAAAAACGCATTATGAAAAATTGGATATCGCTGCAAGCAATAAAATTTATTATATAAAACTAAGGCTGCCGGAAGAACGGATTCCTGTTCCGGATCTGAAATTTCAGCAACTCCTGAAACAAATTGAACACGCAGAACAATTTTAATATGGCGCTTAAAAAATCTTCTCCAAAAAAAAAGCGGTCATCGGATGCGGACAAGTCTCTCAATAAAATTCAACCCTCTGGCAGGAGAGAAGAATCCTTTTTTGAACTGGTGTATGAAGTCGCGCGGCAAATTCCTTATGGAAGAGTAACTTCTTACGGCGCAATCGCCACCTGTCTCGGTACACGTCTTTCCGCGCGAATGGTGGGCTGGGCCATGAATGGTGCTGATAAAGTAAATCCGACCGTGCCTGCACACCGCGTAGTAAATCGTGTCGGGTTGCTTTCCGGAAAACATCACTTCAAACCACCCGGTAAAATGGAAAAACTATTGAAGAAAGAAGGTATTATGGTGAAAGATGATGTGATCGTTAACTTCAAAGAAAAATTCTGGGACCCTTCCAGGTTGGAGGCGTAAGGCGCACGGCGGGAAGCAGGAAGCTCGAAGCAGGAACAACGAGGCTTGAAGCATGAAGCAGGATGCCCCGGGCTTTAGGCTTTGGGCTTTGGGCTTTAGGCTTTGGGCTTTAAGCATAATAAGGGCTAATCATCATATACACGACAACACCCGTTACAGCCACATACAACCAAAGAGGCCAGGTAATACGCGCCAGTTTTTTATGTTTCTCAAATCGTTCCTGAAAAGCCCTCTGCAAAGTGAAAAGCACGAAGGGAATAATGACGCCACTTAGGATAATATGGCTGCTTAAAACAAAATAATACAGATACCGCAGATTCCCTGCCTTCATTTTTTCGGACTCACTTAATATTCCGTCATGGTTCAGGTCGCCAAATTTTACGGATGGATTGGTGCTGTGATAGATAACGTAAGAAACCAAAAATATCGCGCTCAATACAACCGCCGTCAGGTTGGCGGCGCGGTGCGCACGGATCCGCCGGTTTTTGATGAAATACAGACTGGCCAGCAATAAAATGGCCGTCGTTGAATTCAGGATGGCATGAAATAATGGAAGATTCTTTGTATTAAAACCAACATCTACTTTGGTATGAAGTCCGACAATCAGAAATGCCACGGCCATCGGAATGGCAATGGAAATGGTTATAATAGGGAGTGTATATGTTTTTTCTTTCATGCAGAAAAAAAATTTCATGGATGATCACTACAAGCTAATCCCGATTCACTATTTATGAAAAGTATCACGCCTAATGTTTACCACCTCCTGCCTTACGCCTTACGCCTTATGCATCACGCCTCCAGCTTAGAGCCCAGACTTTTTCCTTTCGGCTTTCTGGATAAATAAACCACTCCTCCCACAGTTGCCAGCAGGATAAAAATAACGAGGGGGAGAAGGGGCCTGATCTCCCGCAATGGAGATACATAGTGTTTGTCCTTTTCCAGCATGATAAAAACAATATCCTTTGCCAGTTTATTCAGATCCACACTATCCAGCCCGTTGTAATAACCTCTAACGACATGCTCTTTATCCAGCAGAACCAATTTCTGTGTATGTATAAAATTGGAGTCAACACCTTCGCCATCCGCAAGTCCCAGTTTTAATTCGTTGATCGAAAAATCATAGATCTCTTTCTTGGGGCCGGTCAGTAACCACCACACATCGGGATTAATTCCAAATTTATCGGCGTAGGCTTTCAAAACAGAAACTGAATCACGTTCGGGGTCCACGCTAAATGAGAGAAATTGTACAAACGCAG
>DASXKM010000412.1:0-2960 GCA_036496825.1 Puia sp.
TGTGCGATTCGGTCTCCGGGGTGTATTTCCTGCTCCGAGTCAGACAGATTAATTAAAATTACTTTCAGCTCCCCCCGGTAATCTGCATCTACCGTGCCCGGGGAATTTAAACAGGTAATACCATACTTCAGCGCCAGCCCGCTACGAGGTCTAACCTGTGCTTCATATCCTGGCGGAAGTTCAATAAAAATACCGGTCGGTATCAACTGACGTTCGAGTGGCTGCAGCACAATGACAGATGAAATATTTGCCCGGAGATCCATTCCCGCAGCATCAGGAGTTGCATAAGCGGGCAGCGGATGATTAGATTGATTTATGATCTTAACAGGAATGGACATGG
The DNA here is from genome assembly GCA_036496825.1 of Puia sp. Lineage (GTDB taxonomy): Bacteria > Bacteroidota > Bacteroidia > Chitinophagales > Chitinophagaceae > Puia. Next base: position 341 of record DASXKM010000412.1, read on the forward strand.
GCGCAAAGATAATTAATCCGATTTCTTTAGCAATGCAACTGCCTGCGCCATTAATCCTTCTTCATTTCCTATAAAACCCAGTTTTTCTGTTGTGGTGGCTTTAATAGAAATATCTTCCGGAGTGATTTCCAGTATACCTGCAATGACGTTTCTCATCTCCGGGACAAAAGCCATTATTTTTGGTTTCTCGAGGCAAATAACTGTATCCAGATTCACCACCTGATAGTTTTTCCCGCGAATCATCCCGAAAGTCCTTCGTAAAAGAATTTTGCTGTCGATATTCTTAAGTTGTGCATCTGTATCCGGGAAATGAACTCCGATGTCCCCAAGACTCAGGGCGCCCAACAGGGCGTCGCAGATAGCATGTAATAAAACATCAGCATCGCTGTGGCCGGTTGCTCCCTTATGATGTGGTATTTCAATACCACCCAGCCATAATTTTCTTCCGGTAACAAGTTGATGAAAATCCGTACCCAAGCCAATCCGGTAAGCCATAATTGTATATAATTTAGAAAGTTGTTTCAATGGCTAGTCAAATGTAAATAACCCTTTTATGAAACAGCTTGCCGAAAAATTTTTTCTACTCAGATGCCGGTGTAGTCTTATTGGGATCAGAACTATCCAGATCGAATGTCAAACCAAAACGTATGGTGTTGGATAGCGGATTTCTTGTGATACCTGATCCGGAAGGAATGAGATATGAGAAATTTAATCCGAGCATGTTATACTTTAAGCCGACCCCCATTGTGAAATATTGTCTTCCGCCCTGGTCCTTGCTTTCATAAAAATAACCCAGGCGAAACATAAACTGGTCGTTGTATGTGTATTCGGCTCCGACAGATGCATTGATTGTATTGAATTGTCCCGTAAAAGATTTGAACCAGCTGCTCACTACGCTTTGACTATAATACTCATTCAGTGCCTCCTGAGATACAGTATCTGCTCCGTTAACAGGAGTTGGAGGTGGCGGCACAAGCAATTTGTTCAGATCAAGTCCAAAACTGATTTTATTTTGTTCATCAAATACTTTCGTATAATTTCCACCAATACCCATATTAGCGGGAATATATTCCTTTTGAGTAGCATCGTTTGTATAACCTATTTTGGTACCGAGGTTTGACAATACGAATCCAAACGTAAATCCTTCCTGGTTCGCCGCAACATTTTTGTATGTAAACGATAAATCGGCAGCTACAGCAGTACCGGCTTTGTATGCAGAGATGCTTCCGGATGCGGCAGCTGCACCCAATGTCAGGTTAGAATTGATATATCGAAGAGTCAGACCAATACCGAGTTTATCTGAAAGCTTTCGGGAGTATCCCAGGTCGAACGCAAATTCCCTTGGTCTGCCCTCACCCCAGTTGTTCCCATTATAATCAGAAAACTGGATGCTTCCCAGACTAAAATAGCGTAATGAGGCGGAAAGAGCCTGGTTTTCGTCCAGTTTATGATAACCAGATGCAGCCAGCAGATTAACGTCATTTAATCCAAGATCTTTTAACCAGGGCGTATAAGTGAGACCAATGCCGGTCTTATAATCAGAGAAGGGTGTTTTAGAAAGGTTATAAAAGGCTGAGTTCGCGTCAGGAGAAGTTGCAATCCCTTCTTCTCCTAAACCGCCCGCGCGGGCATCAGGTGATATTCTCAAAAACGGTACAGCCGTTGTTGTTACATTTATAGGAGCAGTTGATTGAGCACTCAGGTTGTGAAAAAAAAGAAGGAAACAAGCCAAAGCAGTTATTCGAAAAAACACTCTTTTCATGTAATAATTTTATTTATCTGGTAAGAAACAGGCCGCAAAATGAGACATTACCGCGAAAAATCACGTTGTCCGGACTCATTTTAACATTTAGAGAGTAGAAATTTTCGATAGCTAATTAGTTGGTTTTTAGTAAGTTCCAACAAAGGAAGTCGTTATTTTCTGCGATTCCGACAGTGATTCAACGACATAACTTGTTCTACCTTTCATCCAACGAAAACAAAACCAGATTATTGCGCAGGTTCCAGGTTTCCGATATTTGGCAAAACTACGCAAAAAAGCGGCCAACAAATCTGCAGGGTTTAACATTCCTAAAACGGGATTTTTTCCAACAAACAAACTAATTTCGTCAACCTAACGTACTATTCATTCGGGGGTATGTTTTACAATATTTGTTTCAAACCCACGTTTCTATACTTAACAAATCACGGTTAAACGCGTTTTCTATGAATTTCAAAAATCTGATTACCCTCGCTTCCTTTGCCGCAGTTATGGGTTCTTGCAAAACAAAGACCCAGTCCAGTGCTGTAACAGGCTGGAACTACAACGACAAGAATATGGGAGGCTACCAGGTGTCCAAAGAAAAAGAACAACGTACCGGTCCCGGACTGGTGTTTGTTCAGGGAGGTACATTCACCATGGGAGCGACTGAAGAGGATGTAATGAGCGACTGGAATAATATTCCCCGCCGTGTTACTGTGAATTCCTTTTACATCGATAAAACCGAAGTTGCCAACGTACACTATCGCGAATATCTTTACTGGATAAATAATGTTTTTGAAGGGGACGAATACCAGGCAGTAAGAAATGCCGCTCTTCCCGACACGCTGGTTTGGAGAAGCGAACTCGCATACAACGAAC
>DASXKM010000413.1:0-6163 GCA_036496825.1 Puia sp.
AATAGATAATTTCGCCATTATAGTTTTCAAAAGGCATGCCCCAACGAACACCTGATTCCGGTGCGAATTTAAAAGTCCATAATTCTTTCTCGCCCATCTGTAGTTTCAGATCATAATGCTCCGCTACCCATTTATTACCAAAAACATGATCCAGATGGCAATGGGTATTTAACAAAAGATTGGGATGCGGGTGGTGTTCTTTAAACCAATGGTTCAGACTCTGCTTTTCTTCCGGAAAATAACAACCGGGATCAATCACAGCGCAGGCATCTTTTCCATTGTAAACCACGTATGTATTCTCTTGGATGGGGTTGAATATAAACCGTTTTACATTGAGCATTCTGCCTTTTCTTTTTTAAATCTATTTCCCCGGTTTTAGGGATTGTCTTAACTTGAACCGGTTATTTCTTTAATTCCAAATAAGGTATGCAAGATCCGCATAAGTTGAAGTTGAAAGAATTTTTTTTAATAACGTCCGCCCTGTTTTTTTTTCTTTTTCAGGTTTCAGCCCAACTTGGTACCACTGAATTTGGTAAAAACCGCCTCCAGTTCAAAAACATGAAGTGGAAGTTTTATCAGACCCCCAATTTCAATACATATTTTAATCAGAATGGACAGCCGCTGGCCAAATATGTTTGCCAGGTAGCCGAAAAAGAATTATCGGGTATTGAGCAACAGGTTGAATATGGCATGCAGCGCAGAGCCAATATCGTGCTGTACAATAGCTTCAATGAAATGGAACAGTCAAATATCGGATTGGATGTTGACTGGCAGTCCACAGGAGGAACTACCAAGCTCGTAAATAATAAAATGATCGTTTATTATACTGATGATCATAATAAACTACGTCTTCAGATCCGCCAGGGAATCGCCCGGGTACTTGTCGAAAATATCTTATTTGGCGATGATCTGGGAGAATTTGCAGCTAACCAAACACTGCTTGATCTCCCCGCATGGATGACTGACGGCTACATTAACTATGTCGCAGAACCGTGGAATACAGAACTGGATGACCAGTTGAAATCCGCCATGCTCTCGGGCCGTTACACCAACTTTTACAACCTGGCTTTTGAAAAACCCGACCTTGCAGGCCGTGCTTTCTGGTACTACTTTGCCAACCGGTATAAAAAAGAAAATGTAACCTATTTTCTGTACCTCGCCCGTGTTTACCGGAATACGAATACGGCGGCACTGCGTATCTGTAAAAAGAAATTTAAGGAAGTTCTGGCCGATTTCATGCAGGAAGAGGAAGAACTCTACCAAAAAGACATACGCGGAAGAAGGAATTTTCCCAAGGGCACTATTTCCGTTGTAGAAGAAGTGAATGAGAATACCGATTTTTTTCATTTCTCGCCGAATCCGGTTCCCCGTAGTCAGACTTATGCAGTCGTTGAATTTGTGCGGGGACAATACTGTGTTGTATTACACGAAAATTTCGTGAACCGTAAAGTCCTTCTGAAAAACGGAGTCAGAAGTAATGATAAAAACCTGCAGCCCCATTATCCTCTGATTGCCTGGGATCCCCAGGGCACCCGTCTTGCAGTAATTTATTACAAGGAGGGAAAAATTCATCTATTCGTATATGATGTGGTATCAAAATATAAGCGCATCGCGACGGAACTGGACTTTGACCAGATCCAGGATATGAAATATATGCTCGATAATAATACGCTTCTCCTGAGCGCCGTAAAAAATGGTCAATCCGACATTTTTGAATACCATCTGAATACATTAGAAACTACCCAGATCACCAATGATATTTATGATGATCTGGATGCGAGTTTTGTAACTTTTCCAAATAAAACGGGTATCATTTATTCTTCTAACCGTCCTTCCGGTACGGCACCAACCGGAGATACCGTACTTCCTTCCAATAACCGTTACAATGTATTTCTCGTAGATAACTGGAACAAGAGCGAATTCAAACAGATTTCCCAGCTGACGGATCTGAAATATGGAAATGCGCGTTACCCAACCCAGTACAACAATTTTCACTTCACTTTTATTTCGGATGAAAATGGAATCAGCAACCGTTATGCAGGATTCTTTTCAACAAGGAGGGCTGGGATCGATACTGTTTACAGAATCGGCGAAGAAATATTACACAACCCCGATCAGAAAGAATTGGATTCTGCTCTTCGCGCAAATAATGAAACGGAGCCGGATTCCATATACACATTTTCCATCACCCGTGATTCTGCCTATGTTTTTGCATTAACGAACTATCAGTCCGGCTTAACTGAAACGAAGATTGCAGGCGAGACAGGCCAGGTTAGTGAAGTCAGACAGGAAGGTGACCTTAAGTTCCTGTACAAGCTCAAAGTAGATGAATCCGCTCTGAAAAAGCGCAATATTAATCCGCGACAAACCGAATACCGTAAGGAAACAATAGCAGCGGGACAAATAGCCCATGGTCAGGCTCTGCAGTATCAGACGAAAAAGAAATCTGATACCGCAAAAGTTCAGACGGATATTTTTGAGAGTGAATTTGACAAAGAGAAACTGGATACTGTTTTAAATCAAAAACTAATTCTCCAGGCACCACCACCCGAACCGGCAGATGTCATCTTAAGAGATGCCAAGCTGGGAGATTACCACCTGCTGTTTAGTGCCCAAAGTTTTACTGCGGGATTTAATAACGATGTGCTTGTTACCCAATATCAGCCGTTTACAGGGTCGTTGCCTATCATGTTGGGTGGTAACGAGCCATTTAATGCCATGTTCAAGGCAACTGTCGTGGATTTGTTTGAAGATATCCGGTTTACAGGCGCCCTTCGCTTACCCTTATTTGGTGGAAGTACAGGCACCGGTGTCGGATTTGGAACCGGCGGAACCAATATCACAACTTTTGTACCGGCAGGAGGCTCATTCTTCGATGGCGGCGGACAATGGTATGCGCGGGTAGATTATCTGAAGTTCAGGACAGACCTTTCATTGGTTTACTATCGTCAGACGGATGTGGGTACGTACCCGTTAGTAGATAATGGTTCGAATACATATTCGTTTGTCGACTCGAAATTATACACCAATCTGTTTGAAGCCGTGATACGGTATCCTTTTGATAAAATAAAAAGTCTCCGTTACAGTGTAGGTGTAAGAACAGATAAAATAGGCCTCAGGCCCTCGGGTTCCAGCGCCTACACCGGTGTTCCGTTGTTCGATACACTGGCTTTGAAATCTGACTATGTTGATAAACAGGTCTTTTTAGTCAATCATCTTGAATATGTCTTTGACAATACGATTATCAAGACAATTAATATCATGAACGGCCTGCGCTATAAATTTTATATTGACTTCAACTACCAGATTAACCAGCCACAGCCAACCTATAACCAGCCCGGTGGCGAAGGAAGGAAGATGTTCAACTTTGGATTTGATGCGCGTAACTATTATCCGATCTATCGAAACTTAATCTGGGCGGTCCGGGTAGCGGGTGATTTCTCCTGGGGTAACCAGAAAATAATTTACTATTTAGGTGGCCAGGATGGCTGGATGTTTCCAAAAGCCAACCTGTATCCGCAGCCGGATATAACTCAAAATTATGCTTACCAATCCCTGGCAGTGAACCTGAGAGGATATAATCAGAATGTTGCAAACGGAAACAACGCGGTTACCATCAACAGTGAACTCCGACTGCCCGTGTTCACGACGCTGATGAATAAACCCATCAACAATGCCTTCATACGTAATTTCCAACTTGTTCAATTCTTTGATTTTGGTACTGCATGGGCCGGTCCGGTAAAAAATATCGAACGGCCCCAGGTTCATTACCTGAACAATGATCCATCCATTCCGGTTGATGTGACCATCAAGGCCGGTGGTCTAGGCCCCTTTGCAGGTGGTTATGGATTCGGAGCCAGAAGCACTTTACTGGGATATTTCCTGCGTCTTGATGTGGGCTGGCAGATGAATACTTTCTTTGGCAATTCCCCGACATGGCAGTTTGCGATGGGAGTGGATTTTTAATTTTTACCGCCCTGAGGAAAGAACCACATTTTCAAACTAAGACATATTTGCAAATTGTCATGTGCAAATTCAATTTTGAATTCGCCCATTTCCTACCCTTCCACATTCACCACACTATGAAATTTTGTATCCTGCTTTCACCAGATAAGCTTTGACCTTTATGGTTTGATCTCCTTGTATAAGAATTTGTCCATCTTTAACTGCACCGCCTGTGCCGCAGTATTGTTTTAGTTTTTTTCCGAGTATTTCGAGATCTTCCTCCTTGCCTGCAAAACCAGTAACGACAGTAACGGTTTTACCGCCCCGATGGCGTGTATCCAAAATGATACGCAGACGTTGCTTGCCGGGAGCAGGCGTTTCTGAAGGAGAATTTCCTCCTGTTTGAAAATTAAAATCCGGATTCGTACTGAAAACAAATCCATTATTATCCGGAATGTTTTTCTTTGCCAACTTATTATTATTTACAATGTATTGAAGTTCGGATGTACCAATGCTATTTCTGTTTCAGACCTTTCCAGTTATCTGTATACTTTTATTCAAATCGCTTAGATCGCTTTCAAACTCATATCAAGACTTTTTGCCTGATGAATCAAAGCACCTATACTGATAAAATCAACACCGGTAGCGGCATATTCGCGAATATTATCAAGGTTTATTCCGCCGCTTGCCTCTGTTTCAATTTTTTTCCGGATAATTACTAATGCTTCACTAAGCAATGCCGGACTAAAATTATCCAACATAATCCGGTCCGCCTTTCCGGAAGCCAGCACTTCACGAACGTCTTGCAATGTGCGTGCTTCTACCTCTATTTTAATTCCGGGTTTATATCTCTGCTTATAGTCGAATGCTTTCTCAAGTGACTTTGTGATTCCGCCGCAGTAGTCAATATGGTTGTCCTTTAACATCATCATATCAAACAGCCCGAAACGATGATTCATGCCGCCGCCAATGCGCACAGCCTCTTTCTCCAGTAATCTGAATCCGGGTGTTGTTTTTCTTGTGTCGAGTATTCTGGATGAAAAATCTTTAATTTTTTCCGCATACTGATGCGTAAGTGTCGCAATACCACTCATTCTTTGCATACAATTTAAAAGCAATCTTTCACAAATAAGTATTGTTTGAACGGACGCTTCAACCATAAAAGCAATATCCCCGGTCTTTATCGCTTCTCCATCTTTTTTCAACATTTGAAAAGCCACACCGGGTTCCCGGTACCGGAATATTTTTTCAGCAATATCAACGCCAGCCAGGATTCCATCCTGTTTGATTTTTAAAATTGCTTTGCCTCTTGCATCGGCGGGTATAACGGCGAGCGTTGAATGATCCCCTTCACCCTGATCCTCATTCAAAGATGCCTGAATCAGAAGCTGTAAACGTTCTTCAAAATTTTCAACCGGTCTGTTCAATTGGAAACAAATTGTGCCTGAATAAACCGTAAATGTAAGTAGGAATATAATAACTGATACACGGAACGAATTTCAGTCCGTACTGAAGTAATGCGAAAGATCTTGAAGGTAAAAATATGCCTAGACTGTGCAATCTACAATTGTAATGAAAGGTGTCACACTTTGAGGTCTGAATGTCAGGCGTCGGGTTTTAATCAACATTCTGAAACCTGATTTCCTGCAGAAAATGTTTTTCGCCTTTCTGACGGAAGAATAATGTAGTTCTGTAATTGCCCGACCGTGTCTGGAGAATGCCGGCGCAATAAACCGTACCGCCGCTTTCTCCCTGTTGCGTTATTTTAAAATTCTGAACCACATTCGTATTGAAGAAATCTCCGATTACCATTTCAGCCTGAGTTCTGCTATATGTGTCAGATTTGTCAGGGAGTGTAATATCAACACGCACATCAAAGAAAGGCGATAATTGCGTGACATTACCGGAGCGGATCGCGGTGACTACCACGTCCATATTATCAAAACTCCGGTAAGAAACCAGGAAGATTGCCGTAACAGCCAGTATCCATCCTGCTAGCCTTTTCATAAGAAATTGTTTACATCCTGAGAAAGCTAAAAATATGCCAAACTAAAAGGAGGGGCTTAAAAAAGCTCAAAACAGCTCATATGCGCTAACTTTGAAGGCATTATATCAATCATTTCATACGAAAATGTCTAAAAAATCGTCGATTCTGATAATCATGGACGGATGGGGACTTGGTAAGATAAAGTCAGCAGATGCGATACAACATGCAAAA
>DASXKM010000414.1:0-4486 GCA_036496825.1 Puia sp.
TGCCTGGACTTCTTCCAAAAGTTCCTGTAAACGCTCCCGGTTCTGGGCCATATTGATCGAAATCGCAATGATTCCGGCGGCATTGCGAAAAAACTGGAGATCTCTGTCGGAATAAGATTGCAAACTCCCCAGTTCGATCACACCGATCAACTTGTTTTCAAAAGAAACCGGCAGGCTGAAAATACTCACGGGTTTCAAACTGCCGGTTGCATAACTGATTTGCAGAGGTGAACCGGTGGTTTCCGGCAGGAAGATTTCTTTTTGTGTAACCGCCACTTCCCCAACGATTCCTTCTCCCATCCCAATATTTTTTCTGTCGGTTGTTGGAACAAATGCATAACCCGATTCAAAATTCAAACGGTTATTTCCGGCATATAAATAGAAAGCACCTACGGAACTTCCGCTATAGTTTGCGATCACCTGAAGAACTTTGGATGAAAGCTGCTGAACTGTCTGCTCGCCAATGGCTGCTTCACTGACAACGGCAGCCCCCGTTTGCAACCATTCCTTATCAGAAAGACTGTTGAAAGAATATTCAAGGGAGGCCCCCATCTTATTCAATGCAGATGACAAACTCCCCAATGTATCCTTCTCCTCATCATTTATACGGGTACTATAGTCTCCCGATGAAATGCGCCCGGCGATCTGGCTGACAGTTTCGATTCGTTTTGTAATTTCCAGATCCTTTTGCTCCAGAGACGTCTGGAGATTGTGTCGCAGGTTGATATCATTTCTGACCCTTATATAGAAAAAGATTGCAATGAGCACGGCAATAATGGATGACAGAATAATAATAACAGGGGTAAACCTGGAAAATATTTCAAAGCTTTTAGTTCTTCCTGACAATAACTCCCTTTCAGAATTTTTCAGATCACTCACGGTTGATACAATGGAATCCATATATTCTTTACCCGCTGATAGTTGTTTCGGATCTATCAGATTGGATTCCTGTTTTGATTTAATCAGTACCTCCAGCTTACTAAACCGCTTGTTGATCAATTCCCGGAGCTGTTCACATTTCAATTGTTGGTTCGTATTATCGGCGGTAAGTTTTTTTACGTGATCGAGCGCCGTAAGGGATTCTTCAATAGACCCATGGTATGGTCCGAGGAAAGCACTGTCGTTTGTAATTAAAAATCCCCTTTGCGCAGATTCTGCTTCGTGAATCGGTGCAACCACATCATTCAGGTTCGAAATAACTTCGTAGGTATGGTTGACCCATTGTGAGCTGTTTAACAGGTTTTGAATACTAATAAATGAAGCAACTGAACTTCCGAGTAAAATGAAAAGCGAAAATCCAAAACCGATCGCAAGGTTTCGGGTCAGCGATTGTTTCTTCAAAATAAAATCCTTTTAATTTTCAGAAATGGGGTTAGCAATGGTTGTCGGTTTCGCAACAGGCAATGAAAAATAGAAAGTGGATCCCTTTCCCTCTTCACTTTCCAGCCAGCATTTTCCATTATGTCTGCGGATGATTTCAGAACAAATATAAAGTCCGACGCCCAGACCCTGAAAACGCCGGGACGTCCCTTCCACGCGGTAAAACTTACGGAATACTTCTGCCTGGTTCTCTTCCGGTATTCCGATCCCATAATCCTTTACGGCAACTATCAGATAATTATTTTTGACGTTTGAATGCAGTTCCAGTTCTTTTGTTTCGGGTGAATATTTGATCGCATTCGTCATATAATTCAGAATGACCTGTTCCAGACGCGTTTCATCTCCCTTTATTAATACATTACTGTCACCCTCCACGCGGATTTTATAATCCGGGTAAATCTGACTGATCATGTCTACCGACTCCCTGAGGAGTTTGTTGAAATTAAAAAGCGATTCGTTGAATTTCAGCTTTCCGTTTTCTATCCGGGAAGTGTCCAGCAGATCCACGATCAGGCTGTTCAGTTTATTTATCTGTGCCAGTGTGCGGTCCACGTACCCTTTCAGACGTTCGTCCTTATCCAGCGACCGGTCGAGCAACTGAACATAGGCCTTCATACTCGCCAGCGGGGTCTTCAATTCATGACTGGCAATGCTCATGAATTCATCTTTGCGTTTGGACGCTGCCTGTGCTTCCTGCTGGGCAGCTTTGCGGAATTCAATTTCGAGTCTGAGACTGTCCTGCATCTCACTCAGTATACGGTTCTGTTCATACAAACGGTAAAAAGTCTTCACCCTCAATAATAAAATATCAGGATCAATCGGTTTGGTTACATAGTCTATTCCGCCAGAAGAATAGCCTTTAGTGATATATTTCTTCTCGACATTTATCGCAGAAAGAAAAATAATGGGAATGTCTTTCGTGGCGCTGTTTCCTGATAAGGATTCTGCTACTTCGAAACCATCCATACCGGGCATTTGAACATCCAGAATGATCAGGGCATAGGAATTTCTGAGCGTTTTTTTTAATGCTTCTTCGCCGCTGGATGCGGAATCCGTTGGGAAGGAATGTAACTCCAGTAAAGTTTTTAGTGTAAAAATGTTCTCCGGCGAATCGTCCACAATTAAGATCATAAAATCCGTCAGGTTTATCGGGCGGTGAGATTTAAAAATACAAAAGTCCTGAATTGATTTCAGGACTCTGTATGTTTCCCTATCCTAAGACTAATGCATACGACTGTTTTAACTTATTCAAATTATTTGCCAGAGATTTTCAGGTTGAATTTTGATATCTGTCGAATTAAATGTGGAATTTCTTTCCCAAACATCTTTTAGTGTAGATCATAATACCAGTAATATCAACGAAAACTATAGATCAGTTTATAAATTTCCGAGATATCGATATCCTGTAAATACGGATAAAGTTCTGATGATTCTTCAAAGCTCCGGATGCAGATATAAAAATACCGGGTCTTATGATAATAAATTTCTACATAAAAATCGTTTACCTGGTATAAACTTATACGAAAACATCCATCATTCCTTTCTGCGAGAAAGACGCCGTCGCTGGCCAGCACCTCCGTCTTGGCCAGGCCGTCCATAAAATTGAAATCCCTTATATCCATAAACAGGTTTTATACGTTGTAGTACCGGTTTCAGGGAATATTATTCAAATCATATACCGATATTCCAAAAAACCCGGCATAAGATTCGAAATCAATAAAAAAATAAAAATGGGCGAATTGGTCCTGACCCTTTCACATAAAGAGCTGCTCAAAGCCGATAAGGACTATGAGAAAGCGGCCAATGCCGTGAATCTGATCTATGTGCGGGATAATATGCCGGGTATTCAGCGTCTCAAAAAGGGAAAAGGCTTTTCCTATATTATGGAAGACCAGACCCTGAAAGACCGCCATGAACTGAAAAGAATCAAAAAACTGGCTATTCCGCCAGCCTGGACGGAGGTCTGGATCTGTCCGGTAGAAAATGGCCATATCCAGGCAACAGGGCTGGACGTACGAAGCAGAAAGCAATATCGTTATCATACCCTTTGGGCCCATGTACGCAGTGAGACCAAATTTCACCGTCTTTATGAATTTGGTAAACTATTGCCCCGGCTCCGGGAACAACTGGAAGCCGATCTCAGGATCAGGGAATTAAACCAGGATAAAGTGCTTGCCACGGTTATCAGTCTCATGGAAAGGACCTATATACGCGTGGGAAACAGCAACTACGAAAAGCTCTACGGCTCCTATGGCCTGACTACGCTGAAAGACAAACATGTGTCCATTACCGGCGACAAAATGCGATTTGCTTTTCGGGGTAAAAAAGGAATTCAGCATGATATTACTTTGAGAAATAAAAAACTCGCGAGAACGGTGGAGCAATGCCGTGACATACCGGGGAAAGAACTGTTTCAGTATTACGATGAATCCGGAAACAGGCGGATCATTGAATCCGGGATGGTCAATGAATATATAAAGAAATCAACCGGAAAGGATTTCAGTGCAAAAGACTTCAGGACCTGGGCCGGATCTGTTCATGCGCTGGAAACCCTGTGTGCTTTATCGGATGTGATAACTGAAGCCGAAAGAAAGAAAAACATAGTTGCTGTGCTCGATTCTGTCAGTAAAAAACTCGGAAATTCCCGTGCGATCTGCAAAAAATATTATGTGCATCCGGGATTAATCCGTTTGTATGAAGAAAATAATTTCTCAAAATACGCACGTTGTCTCGATCAGATTGAAATGACCGAAGAAAGTTTCGGACTGACGCCTTCGGAGAAAGTTTTGTTGAAAATACTCAGGGAAAGTCAGAGTAACTAAATGAGTATAACCTACACAAGTCTGGAAGACTGGAAGACTGGAAGTCTGGAAGTAAACGTGATTTAGTACTTTAATGGGGTGATTTCCTTATATCGCTAAAGTGTTTTTCCTCTATTATAGATATCTAAAAAAAGAAGATTTGTACAAATCTGTTTATTTATGAAAGAGGGTCCGATTGTGAATAAATCATTAGATTTTTCTCTTGCAATAATTTCTTACTGCGAATATCTAAATGATAAAAGGAAATTTATCATTTCAAATCAACTATTGAAGTCAGGTACGTC
>DASXKM010000415.1:0-6398 GCA_036496825.1 Puia sp.
CGTTACTTCAATCAGCAGTTTGGAATTTCTATGAAGGCATTTTGCAATATTTTAAGATTCAGGGCGTCGTTTCAGCATCTAAAAGATGGCAAACTATATCCTGAACAAAACTTCACTGATCAAAACCATTTCATAAAAGAAGTGAAAAAGTTTTCAGGCGTTGTGCCGAAAGACTTATCCAAAAACAAAAACGACCGATTTATACTATTATCTGCCATGCCGAAGAAATAATGCCAAAATGTGGTTTGACGTTTCGTTTGTTCCATTTATTCGCAAAACTTTTAAGTTAAAATCGGATGCACCTGCAGTCTTTTGATCTGTTTCGAAGAATATTACTAGTTTTAAGGAGCGACGCCGCGAGAATGCGCAGATGATTTTTTTTCAGGTCCTTTATAAGATCAAACGGTTTATGTATAAATCCAGATTTTTATGGCTGCTGTTTTGTCTGATGAATAGCTATCAGAGTGAATCGCAGTCTTTTCCAAACCAGACTGCTGACAGCCCCGTACTGACCGTAAACCATACAAAGGATTTCTCAATATCCGGTGACGGAACGGCCGACAGTTGGAAAACAGAAAAATGGATAAACCTGCCCATGAGAGAAGGGAAAGGTCCGGCCTATGAAACAAAAATGAAAATTCTGTATTCAGATTCCGGCATCTACTGTCTTTATTATTGCCAGGATCTTGTGCTGACGACGACGTTAAAGAAGGATTTTTCGGATTTATATAATGAAGATGTTGTGGAAGCCTTCTTTTGGCCGGATGAAAACACGCCGGTTTATTTTGAATATGAAGTATCTCCGAATAATTACGAATTGCCGCTGTTGGTGCCAAATATCAATGGAAATTATATGGGCTGGCTGCCGAATCATTATGTTGGAAACCGTAAAACACGACACCTGACGCATGTGATTAAACAGGCTGATAAAATGATCGCCTGGACTGCCGAATTTTTTATCCCGTATGAGTTGTTTAAACCTTTGATAAAAACCGTTCCATCAACAAATACCCGGTGGCGGGCAAATTTTTATCGCATAGACTATGATCATGGAGGCGCAGGATGGGCCTGGCGATCTACCAGAAAAGATTTTCATGACTATGAACATTTTGGTACTCTTAATTTTAAATAAATGGGTACCCTGATGCTGTTTGAAAAACATGGAGCATACAATAATTTGGAAATCCGTCTTTGAACCCGGTAAAATTCAGGGAGCTACCGGCGCCATGGCGAATGAAAAATCGGTGATTTTATTTTTCTTTAGAATCGCGACCACCCTGTCAAAATGTTCAAATGTATCCCCTGGATAGCCCCTGATTTCAACCCTTGGTTTGGCGATGCCGATCAGATTTCCTCTGATAAATGAATCCAGTTGCGAAAATGAACGGATGGGGATCACGGTGTTTTGAAAAATGACCGACAAAGTGTCCATTTTCGTATTTATGATCAGATCCTTTTTCTCACCCGCCGTATTGGAAACTGTCTTGGCCATTTCTCCCTTTGAACCAACCGGTTCCTGCGCATAACTCATGATGTAAAGCGGGCAAACTACAGCGATAAGAGATATTCTTAAAAGCCTGTTCCGAACAGACATATGATAGTTTTGCAGGAAAGTTAGGAAGTTTTCCAGATTACTGTAAATGTCTGATAAAACCTCACGATGGATCTTCAATATTGTTTATTGTAGAAACGAAGTTCCCTTCTTGAGAAACTGCAGATTTTTTCATGTTTTAACGAACTGAGTAATGAAGTAACCGTTTGCCGGCTTGTGCCGATTAACTGAGCTATGTCTTCGTGTGTCAGATAGTTTGGAATACGCACTTCTTTTCCAAACCACTTCGCAGAGTCCCTGACTTCTGAAAGCAATTGCTCCAAAAATATTTTAAGCCGGGTCTTTACATCGTTGCGAAGGACATTTTCAAGTCTTTCTTCAAATCGCCTGATTCTGTATCCTGAAATCCTGCTGTATTTCAACGCTAATTTTGGATGATCGGCAAGGATCTGATTGAAATGGTCAAGCGTGAATACGGATATCGTTGCATTTGTTTTAAATGCCTGTGCAAATTCTCCATGCAGATTTTCCTTTTGTAAAGTGACCTGCCCGAAGAAATCACCCGGCCGCAAAATTTCTTTGACGACCTTATTTCCCTGTCTGTCCAGATAACCCAGCCGGATGAAACCCGTTTTGATAAAATATATATTAGGATGAAACTGAGCTTCAAAATATATATAGTCACCCTGGTTTACTTCTTTATCGTCGATACGAGTCAGCTGCAGATATTCCTCATCCGGTAAATCGGAAAATAAAAGACCTTTATTTATTTTGATATCCGTCATACGCCTTTTTAAAATTGTAACAGAATAATTTCAAAAGCAAAGTAGAACGAATACGGTATTCAAATAATCACGGAAGTATCACAAATACCATCTAATTATCTCCGCAGGCACTGGTTTGCTTCATTTTTTCATAAAAATTTATCTCATACTATTTTATTTGAGTAGATTACTTCAGTATGAAAAATATACTTTTGGTAGAGGATGATCAGCAGATTACAACGCTGCTGAATCTTCACCTGAATTCGCCAACTCATACGCTCACTTCCTGCGGAAGAGGCCAGGACGCGTTAAAGAATATTGAACGCAATGAGTATGACCTGATTATATTGGATGTCATGCTGCCCGATATCAGCGGCCTTTCCATTTGCAAGAAGTTGAGAGATCAGGACAATCAGACTCCCATCATTATGCTAACGTCAAGGTCAGACGAATCGGATAAGGTACTTGCCCTTGAAATGGGCGCAGATGATTATATCACCAAGCCATTTGGAGTTTTGGAACTGGTTGCCCGCACTAAAGCTTTGTTAAGAAGAGCTTCACCTGCAGAAACGGAAACAACCGGACAGCCATTCATAGAACACGGAGCCCTGCATATTGACAAGGTTAAAAGAAAAGTGCAGTTAAATGGCGTGCGGCTTGATCTGACAATAAAGGAATTCGATCTTCTTTATCTTCTGGCCGGCAATCCCGGCAAACCCTATAGCCGAAAGGATCTTTTGGAAATTGTATGGGGATTTGCTTTTCAGGGATATGAACATACGGTTACCGCTCATATCAACAGATTGAGAATAAAAATTGAACCCGATCCGAATACACCAGTATATATACTAACGTCCTGGGGTATCGGATATCGCTTTGCAGAATGAAAACAAAAACCATCCCCCTTTTTAGCCGGATACTCCTGATGGTATTTGCCCTGATTACGGTGCTAAGCGTCACTTTAATACTCATTGCATACCTTTCCGTCGTTCATTTCTATCAGGCCAGTACCCAGTTGCTAAATAAGGATGTAGCAGCCCATATTGCTAAATTCACTTCTCCTTTTGATCAGGCAGGTCTTAACAGACAAAAGGCGGATTCCGTTTTTTATCAGGCCATGGTGATCAGTCCGAGTGTGGAAGTTTATTTTCTGGATGCCACCGGAGCGGTAATTTATTTTCATGGATCTCCGGATGAAGTCACGCAACCTGTTATATCCCTGGAAACTATCAGAGAATATTTAAACCGCAAAGGGCAGGTTTATATCAAGGGTCCTGATCCAAGAGATCCGGCTAATCCAAAAATTTTTTCAGCGGCCGAAGTAATGGGCAGATCAGGCATCATTGGTTATATCTACGTGATCCTGGGAAGCACGGAATATCGAAGCGTAACCCACCTGATATTCAGGTCACGTGCCGGAGGTTTGTTGGTGGAAATATTCGTGTTTATTTTGCTGGCGACGTTCGTGCTGACATTGTTATATGTGAACCGGCTGCGGCGAAATTTCAGAAAGCTGATCCTCGTTTTAAGAAAATTTGAATCGGGCGACCTGAATGCCAGGTTTCAGGAGAATGACGAAAATGAACTGACTCCGGTAACAAATGCCTTTAATAAAATGGCAGGCATGCTCGTGGACAATATTGAAAGGTTGAAACGGGCCGAAGCGGAAAGAAAAGACTTCACAACTAACATTTCTCACGACCTGAGGACGCCGTTAGCCATCGCCCGCGGTTATGCGGAGACGCTTTCGCTGAATCTGGCAAATAACCAGGAAGGTCAACAGGAAAATGCGGGTTATTCGAAACTGATCATTTCCAATATCCAAACGGTAGAACACATGGTTCAACAATTACTGGATCTGTCAAAAATGGAATCCGCTGCGATGAGGCTTCAGAAGCAGCCTTTTGTTTTCTCCGAAATTGTTCAGGAGTTTGTTCATTCATTTTCACTGACAGCTCAGGAAAAAAAGATAGCCATCAGCAGTGTGGATTGTGAAAACGCAGCCTGGATAAAGGCTGATATTCATATGATGGAAAGGGTAGTCCAGAATCTGTTGAACAATGCATTAAAATTCACGCCGCAGGGCGGTCAAATCCGAATACAACTAAAAAACCTGCATAACGAACTTATTTTTGAAATATCCAACCAGGGGGAACCGATGGCGGAGAGTCTGCTGGACTGGCTCAATGACAACAAGCCGGATGCTTCCAATACAAGACCGCATAGTCATGGTCTGGGTCTCGTGATCGTAAAAACTATCCTGCAATTACATCATTTTCCGATGGAAGCCCGAATTATAGAGGGCTTTGGAAACAGCATTGTATTTCGGATGCCTGTTACAAATCCTGTGTCTGCCTTTCATTGACTGGCCGGTCAGCGTTCATGCTCCGGAGTTTAAAGATATTTTGTCAGCACGATCATATGCCTGCATTGAATCCCGTTATCAAAAAGGGGTTCCGGATACTTTTCTGTTATAAAATTTTTTTTAATCAGATCTATGTCAAATCCAACTTTCTGATATAGATAAAGCGGCACAAAACTCGCATTGGATGTTGCGATATCTATTTTTCTGGCACCTTTTGCTATGGCGATTTCTGTTGCCTTGCTCAAAAGCATTTTCCCGATACCTTTTCGCTGGAGCTTTTCATCGACAGCGATGTTTTTTATTTCTAAAGTCTCCTGATTAACCGGATAAAGAACAAAGGTTCCGATTATTTTATTCTCCAGAAGTGCAACATAAATTTCCGATAATTTCAGATAGGTTGAAACAACTTCCATGGATGGATCTGCATCTAAAAGCAGGTCATAGGGAATGTCTTCGTTATCCAGTATTTTTCTGACTTTAATGTCCTTCAGTATTTCAGCCTCCATCATATAGTCACAGAATTTGAGGGCGCAAAATAGCTTATGGTGAAAAAAAAATTTGTCATATTCCTTACAATCTGTTTAAAATCCGGTTTGCCTTTTACACGACAATAAATATGGGCGTTATTCCATTCGCAACTCAATGGGGCAGATTAAAAATTTTGGAGACAGCTGATTTATAGTTTCTGCCAATTGGGATCTGATATTTATCAATTTCAAAATCATGCTGCGTGTAAGCGGTTATTTTATCCCTTGCAACGATAAACGACCGGTGAACGCGCAAAAAACGATCAGGCAGTCTGCGCTCGATGGATGAAATAGGAATCTGCGTAATGATCGTCTTAACGGGGGTTTGAATTTTAATATAGTCTTTCAGGCTCTCGATAAATAGAATCTCCTTCAGGAGAATTTTGACATTTTTCTTTTCGCTTTTCACATAGATAAATACATCACTTTCAGAGTCGTCAATAGCGGGTTTTATTATTTTGGACGTTTCATTATTTTCTAATTTATTGACGGCTTTTAAAAACCTTTCAAATGAAATGGGTTTCAAAAGATAATCCAGCACATTGAGTTCATAACTTTCAATAGCGAATTCTTTATGGGCAGTCGTTAAGATGATGGCTGGCGGATTCTGCAACGTTTTTATAAAATCAATTCCGGATATAAAAGGCATGGAAATGTCCAGAAAAATCAGATCAATCTTCTGCTTTTTTATCCATGTCAGGGCACTTAAGGCATTGTCGCATTTGGCGACCAATTCGATATACGCGACATTCTTCAGGTAATTCTCTATGATATCCTGAGCCAGCGGTTCATCGTCTATAATCAGGCATTTCAACAGATGCATCATTATTTTGTTAATTAAGTGGTATCATCAGGTAGGTATGATAATAGTTTTCCCTCAGTTCGTTATTCAACGTATAATTTTTATATAATAGCAACAGCCTTCTTTTTACATTTTCAAGACCAATGCCCGAATAAGAATGCTGAACCTGGTTTTTCCCGTCCTGGAAAACACTGTTTTCGACTGTGAAACTGAGGTTATTTTCTTTTATAATCAAATCAACAGTAACCCAGATTTTTTCATCCAGTTTATTGGAAGCATGTTTAAATGCATTTTCCAAAAAAGGAATTAGCAGGATAGGGATTATTCTCTTGTCGGATCCATTGCCGGAAATATTAAACGAAAGTTCCATCCTCGATGCGAATCGTAT
>DASXKM010000416.1:0-2833 GCA_036496825.1 Puia sp.
CGTTATTTTTTTTATTCCACGACAGAAAATCTGCTGGTCGAAACAAAGGATTTCAATTCTTTCTATACATACACGCCTCCGATAGTGGATGACGTTGGAAGGCAGTCATTTCAATATATCGTTACAAAAAAGGTCATATCCTTATTTCTAATGAATTTCACGGACGATATTATTTTATTCCCTGACCTCTTCTTTCTTTAACAAATCGATCATAAAGAATTTGGCTTATGAAAATTTTGTTCGTTTTAATATTCTATTGTATGCAACTTACTAAAGCTCCGCCGGCCAGGCCACCATTTTTTATTGCAATGGAATACAAAGGCATGCTGAACTGCATTTATAAAATTTACATCACGGACAGTCTGGTCCTGGGCGCGAAAGTGAATGGTTATATTACGGTTCAACCGAATTTCGGATTGGGTACCTCGATTCCTTTTAAAGTTATGCATGATCCTGAAGCCTATGTAAATAAAAAGAAAGATGAGAAGTATGAAAACCTGCTAAATGATCCGGACGCTTTTCTCAAAACCGACAAGCAAAATTTTATCATTCGCATCAGCGATATAAAACAAGTCTATCACGATCCGACACCCAAGTGGGGGATGGGTTATTACCCACATACCGGAAAAATCATGGTTGAAGCCAGTAAGACCACCCAAAATGCAAAAGCCGAACGCGAATTCATTTTAGTCGGGGACCAGAATCCGTCGAAAGTGCTGGCATTATTTCAAAAGCCCTGAATTCTTTTTTTGAAAAGTCATTTAAGAACAATGGTTTAATAGATTTCGACATTATAAATCGACCAGGGAATTTCCAATCAGAATTACGACGGCACGGTGAAGAGTTGTGATTAGAGAAACGTCTCTCAGCTTGTGGCTGTAGGTGAAAGACGTAGGATTCTTAACTCTTCTTAGGGAAACATGAACTTATACCCGAAAGACACCGTGATGGGAATAAAGTCAGTTCCGTTGTTATGTGCCCATTCTACTGCATCATTATTCCTGATGGGAACGAGGAGGGTAAATGACCAGTAACCAAGGGAATTCCTCCTTTTGTGCAGGTCAATGCCGATTCCGAAACTGGGACCATAAAATATGCGGTTTAAATCTTTATCTGCCTCACTAATACCAACGGCATTATAACCATACATGGCCATAAAGAAAGGATCAACCGGCGAGCCTGTTTTTTGGCTGCGTATCTTGATACCGGCGTTATATCCAAAGCCTGCAATGGCGGTACCGCCTCCGAAAAAAATTCCTATATTTTTTTGCGGATAGGCAATCATCTGGACACCGATTCCGCCATAATCCAACCCTATGCCCGGACCCATGCTAAATGATTCCGGGCGCCATTCATTGCCGGACGATTCCTGCGCTTTTACATGCAAATTGAAAATGATCAAAAGACCAAAAAGGAGACTGATTAGCTTTTTCATACGGCAGACAGTTTTTAAGAGTTACGAATGAGCACGATAAAAATAGATATCCGGTTTAGTATTTCACAGCTACGTAAATATTGATTTGTTATTGCATAGATAGGAGGTAACATTTCCGTCCTAAAACTGATAGGCCACACCAATCGCGGGACATTGTAATAGTACCTCATTCCGCCAATCGGCCCGGAGGTATAATTTCGATACCAGTCGTGCAAGGCTTTTGAAGAAAAGATATATTGAGAATGAAATATGAAAAGTCGCTGCAGAAACGTTTTTAATGGAGAATTTGCACAATAAAATAGTTGATCGAAACTACGCTGCTGACCCCATCCCATTTCAATATTCTGATGCGAAAAAGGCTTTTGTCAGTTTTTGTATTCTGTCTGCTTTCAGTGGCAGGACTGACCCAGACCATTCAGCGGGAAAATCCATTGCCCCATACGCCAAAGCCCATTTTTAAAGACGGCAAATTTTATTTTTACAATTTTTCCTCTTCAAAAGACAGCATCCCGGTGCGCAACAACCAGGGTACCGTCCAGAAGTCCCCGCCATGCCATAAATGTTCGGTTGTGCTTTCATCCGGCAGGTCAGTCATTACCAGTGGTCCGATCATTTTATACATTACGAGCCGGAATGCATCCTGCGGTTATGGAAACGGCAGCTTCGTTATTGAAGCGTCCAATGGAACCGCACCCTATACCTATATGGTAGATGGATACTTGTCAGCCAATGGGAATTTTCCGGTTGAAGGCTCCGGCGTTCACAGCGTGGTGGTAACGGATGCGACTGGGGCAAGTACAACCACAACGGTAACACTGACTGATATCCTTCCGGGTCCGGTGCTGATACCCTTTACTATTTTGTCAGAGCCTTCCAATTGTTCGGTGGCCACCGGCTCCGTTCAACTGAATCCGTTCGGAGGTACGCCGCCTTACACGTACAGCATGGACCTGATCAATTTTCAGCCGGGAAAAGTATTCTCCAATCTGTATTCCGGTGTATACGATTTTTATGTAAAAGATGCCAACGGATGCATCGGTGCAAGAACCGTTTTTAATTCGAGCAGGCAATGTGATGGAATGGCGGGCAGCTTTGGCGGCTATGTTTGCGGGAATAGCGCCAATGTTACCATTAGAGATATTAATCAGATGAACAACGGGCCTTTTTTATACTCGATGGACGGGATCAATTATCAAAATACCGGAGACTTTAATAATCTTCCGGCGGGTCTTCATCAGTTCTATATAAAAGATAATAATAACAAGGTGCAGATACTTGGTTTTAATGAAGCGGAGGATTGTCATCTTGCGATTCAGTATGTTGCCGTAAGCGCTGCCTGTATGCAGAATGATGGCAGCATGACCGTCATGGCCGCCAACGGTGCGGCTCCTTATTCCT
>DASXKM010000417.1:0-9030 GCA_036496825.1 Puia sp.
CTGGAGGTTAAAAAAGGAAACAATAAGCAGATCATTCAGGACCCCATCTAGTAAACAAAGAAATGATCGGCGGATATATCAAAGTCGAAGCCGACAACCAGTAGCACGCCGTCGAAATATCAATGGGCTGTCCCATATTCAATTTTTTAATGGAAATATAGAGATCAGGGAAGTGGCGAAAATGCAAAAGTGGGAGTCTTAGTAATGCATCTTCTTCTTCTATCAAAACAGGAAGATAACGAGCACTTATGTACCTTCATTAAGCCGAATAAGTAATATGAGAAATATCGCCCTGATAATTGGCTTTGTTTGTTTTCATCTTCTCTCTTTTTGCCAGGGGAGAGGTATGCAATTTGAACATGGGCTGACCTGGCAACAGATTCTGGCAAAAGCCAAGAAGGATAACAAATACATATTTGTGGATTGTTATACAACCTGGTGCGGTCCATGTAAGTATATGGCGAAAAATATCTTTCCCTTACAGGAAACAGGAGATGCTGTGAACCCTAATTTCATTTGTGTCGGAATACAGATCGATTCTACCGATCATGATTCCGACACCATAAAACGGGTCTATGCAGATGCGCGTATGATTGAGACTGTTTACAATATCCGGGCTTATCCGACATTTCTTTATTTCAATCCGGAGGGCAGACTCGTGCATCGAACTGTGGGATCTACAATAAATGCAGAAGACTTTATATTGAATACAAAAAATGCGATGAATCCGGCGCGTCAATATTATACAATGATAGGAAAATTCAGGGCAGGGGATCGCGATACCCTGATGCTGGAATCTTTAGCGAACCTGGCCATTCAGAATGAAAATGGGTATCTGGCTGATTCCGTAATCAGGGACTGGCTTGCTCAGATCAAAAATCCATTTACAACAGATCGCGTGCTGATGATTGTACAAATCGCTATCAAACCAGGATCGCCGGAATTTGATTTATTCTATTGTAACCCAGAAAAAATTGACCGGCTCTTCAAACCGGGATTTGCGGAAAATGTTGTCATGAATGCAGTCATACAGCATAATCAGTCGATCGTTACGGCCTTCAATAATCCGGCGTTTACACCAGACTGGAATAAAATCGATTCTGAAATCAGCGATCAGTACGGAGTTGCTTTTGGCCACCAAATCGCCCTCGCGGTCAAATCTAAATATTATAAAAAAAATAAGAACTGGGACCTCTATATCAAGAATCTATTGCCTTTTCTAAAAGAAAATGAAGCAAAACTGGATTCAATTGACCTGAACAATTATGCAATGGATATTTTTGAGTATAGTACCGATACAATTGTTCTGACATACGGATTATCTCTCAGTAAACGCAGTATGAATTCTCAAAAAAACAATCCGACTTTTATGGACACTTATGCTAATCTGCTTTATAAATTGGGCCGGAAAACTGAGGCCATTGACATGGAAACTGAGGCCCTGAACCTCACAGAACCTGCTGACAGGCCATCATATCAGGAAACCCTGGACAAAATGAAATCCGGCGGGAAGACATGGGATTGAAGCAGGCGAAAGGCGGAAGGCGTAAAGCTTAGGGCGTAAGGCTTAGGACTTTAAGCCCAAAGCTCAAAGCCTAAAACCGCTGCAGCTATAGAATTCTAGTCTCATTTTTTCTAAATAACGGGGATTTTATTCCAAAAATCGAAGCTTTTTAGCCCCTGGACGAATAGGTTATGAGAAGGATTGAATGCGTTGCATCTTTGTATTGTTGAAGCGCGCGAATAATCCGAACCTTTGAGAACCAAAAAATTTTTAACTCCTAAATCCCAGTAAAGCCGAAAGCCTAAGGTCCAAAGCCTAAAACCAGAAAGAACCAAAAAGTTTTAACCCCTAAATCCTAAAAACCGAAAACCGAAAAATCCAAATCCGAAAACTTCCTATCCTAAGAAAAGTAACAAAGTTTGATCTGCACGGAAAGAATTATTGGACGGCCACCTACGGGTGGCTGTCGCTATTTATCACCTCTTTCCATGCACCTGGTAAGAAAGGGGATAGGCATTGACAATCAGAACGGGCTTCGATGAATCCGGAGGAGGATGAAGTTCGAATTTACCGATATACATAAAGTCGATATTCGTATCTGTGTTTACTTTTAGATTTTTCATGAACTGATAAAAAGAATCCTCTTTACGAGGCATGCGTTTGTGAAATTCTATGGAGGACATAAACACAAGATCTACTCCTGCATGAAATTTTGTATCTATTGTCAGATTTTTATTTATTACAGAATCAATGTGAACCCGGATATGATTCAGGTAATGAGCAGACAGAAATTTTTCGATTTTCTCCTGATAATCTGACAACACGGAATCTTTGGCTGGTTTGGATGCTGCCGACATGTATTGAGATTTGAAACTGTCAACGAGAATATTGATGGCTGATTTTCTTCTTTCATGATATGTTACAGACTGTTTATCATTATGATCCGAACAACCCCCTGCGATCAGGATTACCATGGCGAGAAGCCTTTTCATCTAAGATTGACTTTGAATATCGTGCCAGGCCATCGGGGAGGGCGCCAGGTAAATTATTGCATCGCCGTGCTGCTGCCAACAGGTGATGATAAAACAACAGCGGTTACTTCAATATTGACATTTACGCCGCGGGCAGAGCCTGGGTTACGAACGATGAGGAAACAGGATCCATCCAGAAAATCTTTTACAGATACGGCGCCGGAAGCAAAATGCTCCCTTGAATCATTCGTCAGGAAACTGACTGCAGCTCGCTTGTTGACATATTTATGTAGTTCCAGGAGACTTGTCATCAGGTAGACATCACAGGTGCCCGTTCCGGCGGGAACGCTTATTGAGCCATTCCTGGAAATGCCGAGTTCGGGATCTACCAGTTTTACCAGCTGTCCGGTCAAATCATTGTTCGAAAACTCTCCGTGGCTGGGTTTGGTTGTAATAGTATAAAACCACTCAACTGTATTGGCCGGCAGATTGACCTGTAAAACCAGGTGCGATCCTTTATTATTTTTACTGACATCGCGTTTTAAATAAAAGGACTGCTGAGAGAGGATGGGGACTACCATATAGTCCTTTTTGGATGTCTGGGCACCGGATTGCATGGTCGCGGAAAGAACCAGAAAGGTCAGGAGAGGGTTTTTCATCGACTGAAGGGTTTGCGGTAATAACGCGGATTGTGATCAAGTATTATACGGGTAAATATTCATGGTATGGAGGATGGTATTTTCTTTTGTCCAATCTTTGCTGCTACAGACAAAAATTTCATTTGGGAAAGATTACACTGCATTTGAATATTACACCGGATGGATTTTGTGATCATCGGACAGGTGTCGTAAATACCGAAATGATGAAGTCGGTGAATGAACTTCTCAAATCAGTTAACAGTGCCATCTTCGGACGAACAACTTATCAGCTTTTTGAAAGTTACTGGCCAATTGTATGGAAGGAGAAAAAGGGGTCGGATGAAGACATTATGTTTTCCGGTCTGATGGATAATATGGAAAAAATTGTATTCACCAGAACACTGACCAATACGGAATGGAAGAATTCCAGGATTATCAGAGAATTGAACAAACAGGAGATATTGAAAATTAAGGACCAGTCCGAAAAGGACATCATCGTGTTTGGAAGTCCCGGTCTTGCCAGTCAGTTGATCGAACTTGATCTCGTGGATGACTATTATTTTCTGGTTCAGCCTTTTGTTGCAGGCGGTGGACCCCGGTTGTTTTATTCGCAACCAAACGCAAAGCGGAAATTACAATTTAAAAATGCGCAGAGTTTTGAATCGGGGGTCGTTATTCTTCATTACGGTTTGACATAAGTTTTTTATCTATTTTGTTTTCATTCATTCATTTGCAAGAAAATATTCGTTATTGGTCTTTTGTCGGTTTTAAGACCAGATTCGTCGATTTTTGATTCTATAAAACCACGCTTATCAGATCTTTATCGGAAATCACGGAACTCCGATGTCATTTCATTTCATTCGCGGCCGCCATGTGAGTCTTCTCATATTGCTTGCTTTTCAGGGCATCTCTCTTACAGTCGGGGCCCAGAAGGATATAGCGTCCACTTCTTCCGCGAAAGCACATCAGATGCTATTCGATGCGATCCGTTCAGGAAGTTCCGAAGAATTAAAGAAAGCATTGGCAAATAAGGCGAATGCAAATGATTCACTGGCGTCTTATTCAGCACTGATGATGGCTACATTGGAAGGAACAGCGGATCAGATGCTGATGCTCATAAATTTTGGCGCCCGGATTAATGATACTTGCCGGAATGGTATTACGGCCCTTTGGCTTGCGTTACCCGAAATGGAAAAGATATCTATTTTATTGGACCATGGCGCCGACATAAATCATAAAATAAACGGCTACGGAATCCTTACTAAACTCGCTACCATGCCCGGGTATACGAAGGTCTTTCAATTTCTGATTTCCAGGGGCGCCGATCCGATGGCCAGTAGTCCCGACAATCTGTTATTGTACAATGCAGCATCAACGGGAGACACCACGCTCGTAGGATTTCTGTTGCATCTTGGACTAAAAGTAAACGATACTACTTCGTTCGGCGAAGCGCCGCTCAATGCAGCGCTGACATTTCGCACGACTGCGACACTGAAAATGCTTATTGAGCATGGGGCGAATATCAATTTTCAGAATCTGCACGAGCAAAATTTACCTGCTCTTGTTGGATTTACTCCCCTGATGAATGCAGCTCTTAATAATGACAGTGAATCGTTTTTTTTCCTATTGGAAAAAGGTGCAGATCCAAATCTGCGGAGCAAAGGTGGTTACACAGCATTTATTTTATTGCAGGAATCTGAATCGATCGATCCGGAAATGACGCGGGCACTCATCCGGCATGGAGCAAGGACAGGGGATAAAGTGCCGGACGGATCCGATGCACTATTGTATGCAAGGGAAAAAGGAAAGACATCCATCGTAGAACTTCTGGAAAAATATCAGCAAAAATGAAAAGCCGCTTGTTTACAACAATGCTCAGTTTGTCTGTCATCATTATTCTGATGATACATTTGGTGAGTTGGAAAAACAAATCTGTTGATTTCGGTACAGCCGACATCCGTAAAGCAGTAAACAAAAGCTTTATACTTTTGGAAAAAAGCGGTTACGTTTTTACCGAACGCAGTGCAATAAAATGTGCCGGTTGTCACCATACGACCATGACAGCCATGGTTGCCGGACTGGCAAGAAAAAAAGGAATTTCTGTCATCGATTCTTTATCGACGTACAGAGTTGACGCCATGAAGCGTAACCTGCGATTGGCAGGCAATCCGAATTTAATGGATCAGTTTCTGCCAATCAATTTTAATGCGCCATATACATTATTGGGTTTATATGCTGAAAATACCCCACCGGACGTGTATACCGACATATCGGTTGATTATACGATCAGTCAGGCCAGGAGTGATGGCAGCTTTCTGGCGGAATCCGGGCGAGTTCCTTTGCAAACCGGAGATATTCATTGCACCGCTTTTTCCATCCGCTCTATTCAACTATATGCGTCACCTGCAAAGAAAGCACGAGTTGACAGCCTGGTCGCAAGAACGAGGCATTGGCTGGAAACACGACGCCCCGATCAACAACAGGAGCTGGTATTTCAGCTGCTTGGGATGCAATGGTGCGGAAGCAGTCCGGAACTGAAAACACAGGTAGCCCGGAAATTGTATTCGATGCAGAATGCAGACGGAGGCTGGTCGCAATTGCAGACGATGAAATCCGATGCCTATGCAACCGGGCAAACACTATATGCATTATACGAAAGCGGAATGTCCAATCCGGATGACATGATTTATCAGAGAGGTATTGACTATTTATTGAAATCACAGGATCAAACGGGTGCATGGCTTGTGAAGACCAGATCCTACGGGATACAGCCTTTTTTCTCGAGCGACTTTCCGCCTTATGATGAAAACCAATTTATTTCGGCAGCAGCAACTAATTGGGCAGATCTAGCTTTAATGGAAGCGTTACCGGATAAATAATCAGATGGATGCCAATACCAGCTAAAAGCAATCATTATTTTACTGTTCGCTTGTCGGGTTACTTTTGTATTAGAGAGCTGAGCGGCCATCTTAGGTTATTAAATTCCATCAAATCTGCCTTCACATTGCCGATTTTGATGGATGCCTGAATACGCAGAGGAATATGATTCGAGTCGTCGCTAACCCACACCGTCATTTTTTCGCCGGTTTCAAACATGCTGCCTTTTATCAGCAGTGGTTTTATTTTGATAGCGTGAAACTTTCCGTATCTGGTATTGATGATTTCCCTGCCCATATACCGAACATAGGAATTATATAACTGGTTTTCGAGGAAGAGCTGGAATCCAACTTTGTCGCCCACCTTCACATGATTTACATTCAGATTGCGGACATAATACACGGCGCCCAGGACGTCCTGTACACATCCTGGAACCTTATACACACCACTGTCGGTAATAGCGGTTTGAATTTCGCGGTTAAACCGGACATTTTCATATTTTTTTGAGTTTCCTTCCAACACCGACCGGTTGAACTGGTAAGAAAGCAGAGAGCCCGTGTCGATATAGGTTTCGTACTTGTCGCGAACCTTAAACAGGTGATCATAAAACGGGATTGTTTTGCCAAAGGCTGTAATATGATATACCGGTTTATTGCCGAGCTGTTCATATTTACAAGTGAAATTTACCGACCCGGCTTCAAAATAAACGCCGGCCAGCGTATAATAGATTTTATAAGCTGCATATTCACCACTTGTAAAGGAAGTGTTTTCTATAGTACAGCCATCTTCGCTTACTGCCGGTTTTTCAAATGCTTCAATCAACAAAATGGATGCAAGAATCAGTAGTTTCCTCATTGGTTACAAATATCAATAATTGGTCCTGATCCTTCAGAAGAATAATGGATGATCATAATCAATTTTTACCTCCGTTTTTAATGAGGTCAATGACAAACTTCATTTCTGCATCGTTTCCATTTAGAATTTCCTGAATGGTCAGATTCACGGGATAGTCCGGCATGGTTCCTCTTCCAATATCTTTTGTGCTGTCTACGTAATTATAAAATTTCTGAAGGGGAACCGTCAACTCAAACCCAAACGGATCAACCTTTGTTTGCGGGATCATGCCGCTGTTATTACCCTGGTAGCCACCGCCCGTTTCCTGTCCGATGAAAACGGCCTTCTTATGATACGACAAAACTGCTGCCACATCAGCACAGGAAGACATACAAAATCCATTTATCAAAACGTAGGATTTCCCTTTAAAATTGTTTTTTGCCGGTTGCAGGGTCTCATAAAAATCAAAATCATCCACATGCTTTCCTTTTTGCCATAGCCATACAGAATCTTTTTGAACAGGCTTGTTATAAAACAATCTGACGGTCGGTCCTTTGATTTCCTTTGCTATGGCTTCCGTTACTTCAATCCGGTCCCAGTACCGGAATGGCGCATCAAAAAAATAACTGGTAAAATAGGCGGCGTAAGGATCTGATCCGCCGGTATTATCCCTCAGATCAACGATCAGGTTTTTGATTTTTTTTGAGGCAAGCTCGAGGAATGCCTGGTCGATGAACTTCTTAAAATTCTGGTCTGTTTTTTTTATGTCTGTTTTGGAAAAGGAATGTATCGTCAGAATGGCCAGTTCATTGATTATGGCGAATTCCAATTGTTTTGTTCTCACCGGTTCCTTTAGAAACCCGTCCGCTGATAATTCAGCATATTTCAAGCCTTTTATACTGCAGGTCTTTTCAGCATTATTTTGTTTTATCAGGACTGAAAAATTTTCTGTGGGATCGATATTCCTGTACCATAAGGGAAATTGCATATCCAGCATCCTGTATTTCAGTGTGGTATTATATCCGTCAGAAGGGATCAGGGTAAATAGCTGATCAACGATGTCGCTCATTTTCCGGCCATTGACGGTTATCAATTCATCACCGGGTGAAATGGCAAGTACGTTCGAGTAATTTTTGACTATATAAGTCTTGTCATTTATGAAACAAAGGTTAAACGGGAACAGGTTGGGCAATTTGTCCTGCTCATCTTTATATTCCCGCGGCAGCGAAATGCCTGTATGCAGACAACTGATTTTTGAAATGACCGGTTTTATTTTCAGATATGTTTCCATCTCGGTAAGAGAATCATTAACAGTGGAAATGACAGAATCAATATATCTGTTAAAATAATCTTTTGAGTAATACCTGTAGAACCCCGGCTGCTTCAGACTGAGTTCTTTTGTCAGTGCGTAGATGGTATGTTTTACGGTGTCGGCGGAAAATTTATTAGAAAAATAAATTTTCGATTTTGTTTGGGCGAAAGATAACTGCCACATCAATAAAAAAGACATCAGAAACCCCAGCGTCCTTTTCATGTTGTTTTAGCCGTAAAATACACCGGAATATGGGAAAGATATGTTAAACGGTCTAAGGGTTTCTGTTTATGTCGGAGATTGACAGTGATGTTTACCTTTACGCTTTCCATTTTCCTATATTAATCGATCCACGTTAACATGTAGCCAAATGAAAAGAAATCTCATTCTGACTTTTTTGCTTTTTTGTTTTTGTCCGGGTAAATCGCAGCCGCCGGATTCCAATTCATTTATTTTAAAGGGGAAAATAATCGGCCGGGATACCGGTTATATTTACCTGTGGTACCGCGGATTGGACGGTGTAGTTTCTGACAGCTTCCATTTAAACGGGGGTGAATTTATATTTACCGGCAAGCTTCGGGAACCAACGGGCGCTCTTTTATCATCCTTTTGTTTTGTCCGCAATAACAAGAGCAAATACGAGTCCCACGTTATTACTGAGCTGTTTATAGAACCAGGGCACATGAATCTCGTGGCGACGATGGACAGTTTTCAAATGGCTCAACTCGAAGGATCAAGATCTGACAGTGACAGGGTAAGGTTATTAAGAATGAAAGATCCCGTCATGTCGAAAACCAGACCGGTTGAGAAAGAATTAGACATGTTAGCGCCGGTCTACAATGCTGAGTTAGCAAAGGATCCACAATCAGGTTCATTTAAACGGTTGAAAATAAA